>JAKFXU010000442.1 GCA_021731215.1 Rhodoferax sp. | reverse complement strand
AGACAGCCTGCAGGCCGGGTCTCGCCCCGGCGGGCGAGGCACTTTTCTTTGCTTGCCCAAAGAAAAGTACCCAAAAGAAAAGGCAGCCGCAGTCAGGGCCGCTGCGCGGTTCCTTGCGCTGCTCGCATCAGGCGGGGTCGGGCTAAACTCGCTGCGCTCAAACAACGCCCGCCCTCATCCGCCCGATGCTGCGCTGCTCAGCCCTGCCAGGACGGCGGGGAGTCAAAGCCAAATAGCCAGCACAGCAGCCAACAGCCGGACAAGGACGCGCCTGGCGCGTCCTTGTGAGGTTCGGTATTGGCAATTCCGCCGTAATGAGGAGGCGAGTAGCGCAGGCGCAGACGGATCAGGGCTGGCGTTGTTTGAGCGAAGCGAGTTTAGCCAGACCCCGGCTGCGCCGAGCAACGCAGCTTACCCGCGCAAAGCGCGGGGCGACGAATCCGGCTCGCCTTCTCTTTGCTTACTTTCTCTTGGCGAAGCAAGAGAAAGTGAGTCGCCCGCCGGGGCGAGACCCGGCTTGCAGGCGCTTGCAGGCGCTTGCAAACAAATAAGCCCGCAGCAAGCGGGCTTATTTGCTCAGGAAAAAACCGAATTACTTCAGCTTCATTTCCTTGTAGTCCACATGCTTGCGAGCCTTGGGATCAAATTTCTTGATCAACATTTTCTCGGGCATGGTTTTCTTGTTCTTGCTGGTGGTGTAGAAGTGACCGGTACCAGCCGTAGATTCCAGCTTGATTTTTTCGCGTCCGCCTTTGGTTGCCATGATGGTGCTTCTCCTTATGCCTGGCCACGTGCGCGCAGGTCTGCGAGCACGGAGTCAATGCCGTTTTTGTCGATCAAACGCAGACCTGCGTTGGAAATCCGCAGGCGAACCCAGCAGTTTTCGGTCTCGACCCAGAAACGGCGATATTGCAGGTTCGGCAAGAACCGGCGCTTGGTTTTGTTGTTGGCGTGGGAAACCTTGTTCCCGACCATCGGGCCTTTGCCCGTGACTTCACATACGCGTGCCATGTGGACACTCCGATACTTCTTTAACGGCCGCAGCGAAGATCAAAGCAGTCTGTTTTCACAGACGCGCCCGATCTCGCCCCGGCCTCACCTCGCCAATGAAAAGGGTGGCGGTAACCCAACTGCTGCCTTTGAACCCTCGTGGGCCGATTTCAGCAAAGTCTTGGATTATAACGGGCGATGCGCAGCCGCCTGACCCTGACGCCTATTCTTCCCCCTATTCCTGTTCCAGAAAGCGCTGCGCGTCGAGCGCGGCCATGCAGCCGGTGCCGGCGCTGGTGATGGCCTGGCGATACACATGGTCCTGCACGTCGCCGGCGGCAAAAACGCCGGGCACGCTGGTCATGGTGGCGAAGCCCTTGAGCCCGCCCTGGGTCACGATGTAGCCGCCCGCCATCTCCAACTGACCCTGGAAGATTTCGGTGTTGGGGGCATGGCCAATGGCGATGAAGCAGCCCTGCAGCGACAGGTCTTCGGTCTGTCCGGTGCTGACATTTTTCAGGCGCACGCCGGTCACGCCGCTGGCGTCACCCAGCACTTCATCGAGCGTGCAGAAGGTTTTGAGCTCGATCTTGTCGCTCGCCACTTTCTCCATCAGCTTGTCGATCAGGATCGGTTCGGCCCTGAACTTGTCGCGCCGGTGCACCAGATACACCTTGCTGGCGATGTTGGACAGATACAGCGCTTCCTCCACCGCCGTGTTACCGCCGCCGACCACGCAGACCACCTGATCGCGGTAGAAGAAACCGTCGCAGGTGGCGCAGCCCGACACGCCGCGCCCCATGAAGGCGGCCTCGGACGGCAGGCCCAGGTATTTGGCCGAGGCGCCGGTAGCGATGACGAGCGCGTCGCAACTGTACTCGCCGCTGTCGCCTTTTAGCGTGAACGGACGTTTTTGGAAATCAACGGCGTTGATGTGGTCGAACACGATCTCGGTCTTGAAACGTTCGGCGTGCGCCAGAAAGCGCTGCATCAGCTCCGGCCCCTGCACGCCGTCCACGTCGGCCGGCCAGTTGTCGACGTCGGTAGTGGTCATCAATTGGCCGCCCTGGGCGATGCCGGTGACCAGCAGGGGGCTGAGGTTGGCGCGCGCCGCATAAATGGCCGCCGTGTAGCCGGCTGGGCCGGAGCCCAGAATCAAAACCTTGGCATGTCTTGTGTTTGACATCGAAAAAACCTTTTTGTGAAAAATTGGAGCTGCCGTGTACAGTTGGGGATAGTATGACTTACTCGCTCAATACCCTGAATTCTCCCCGCACGGCGGGCGTGGCTGGGCGTTCCGGCTGGCGCCGTTTTGCCGATGAGCTGGCGCTGACGGCGGGCTTGCTGCTGCTGATTTTCTGGCTGATCGCGCTGCTGAGTTACTCGACGCAGGATGTCGCCTGGTCCACCTCGGGCAGCGGCGCAGCGCTGCTGAATCGGGCCGGGCGCCTGGGCGCCTGGCTGGCCGATGGCAGTTATTTCTTGTTCGGTTTTTCGGTCTGGTGGTGCGTGGTGGCCGGGCTGCGCGTCTGGCTCTCGGGTTTGGCGCGCTGGTTGCGCGGGCGCGAATTGCTGACGCCGGCGGCTGCGACGGTCGCCGCGCTGAGCTCCCGCTTGAGCTCCGGGCGTGGCGCTTTCTGGTGCGGTTTGGCCTTGCTGCTGTGCGCCAGTGCGGTCCTGGAGTGGACCCGTTTTTACAGTCTGGAAGCGCGTTTGCCGGGTTACAGCGGGGGCGTTCTGGGCTATTTGCTGGGGCCTTTGAGCGTCCGGTGGCTGGGCTTTGCCGGCTCCGCACTGGTGGCCATCGCGCTGGGCGTGGTGGGCGCGGCGCTGGTGTTCCGCTTTTCCTGGGGCCAGGTGGCGGAGCGCTTGGGCGCCTGGCTGGTGTTCCAGCTTGAATCGCGGCGCGAGCAGCGCGAGGTGGCGCAGGACATCGCCCTGGGCCAGCAGGCGGCGCGGGCGCGCGAAGAGGGGGTGACCGAGGAGCGCCAGGACATGGCCGGGCATCACCCCCAGCCGCTCAAGATCGAGCCGGTGCTGGTGGCTGCGCCCAAGAGCGAGCGGGTCGCCAAAGAGCGGCAAAAGCCCTTGTTTACCGAACTGCCCGACAGCAAGCTGCCGCAGGTTGATTTGCTCGACGGCGCGCTGCTGCGGCAAGAGACCGTGGCGCCGGAGACGCTGGAGATGACCAGCCGCATGATCGAGAAAAAGCTCAAGGACTTTGGCGTTGAAGTGCGGGTGGTGCTGGCGCAGCCGGGGCCGGTGATCACGCGCTACGAGATTGAACCAGCCACCGGCGTCAAGGGTTCGCAAATCGTGGGCCTGGCCAAGGACCTGGCGCGCTCGCTGAGCCTGGTGTCGATCCGCGTGGTGGAGACCATCCCCGGTAAAAACCACATGGCGCTGGAGTTGCCCAATGCCAAGCGGCAATCCATCAAGCTGTCGGAAATTTTGGGATCGCAAATTTACAACGAAGCCAGATCCCTGCTGACGGTGGGTCTGGGCAAGGACATCGTGGGCAACCCGGTGGTGGCTGATCTGGCCAAAATGCCGCACGTGCTGGTGGCCGGTACCACCGGCTCCGGTAAATCGGTTGGCATCAACGCCATGATCTTGAGCCTGCTGTACAAGGCCGAAGCGCGCGACGTGCGCCTGCTGATGATCGACCCCAAGATGCTGGAAATGTCGGTGTACGAGGGCATTCCGCATTTGCTGGCGCCGGTGGTGACCGACATGCGCCAGGCCGCCCATGGCCTGACCTGGTGCGTGGCTGAAATGGAGCGCCGCTACAAGCTGCTGAGCAAAATGGGGGTGCGCAACCTGGCCGGCTACAACCACAAGATCGACGAGGCCAAAGCGCACGGCCAGCATATTGGCAATCCGTTCAGCCTGACACCCGAGTCGCCCGAACCGCTGGAGCGCCTGCCCCACATCGTGGTGGTGATCGACGAGCTGGCCGACTTGATGATGGTGGTGGGCAAGAAGATCGAGGAGTTGATTGCGCGTCTGGCGCAAAAAGCGCGAGCCGCCGGCATTCACCTGATCCTGGCCACCCAGCGCCCCAGCGTGGACGTGATTACCGGCCTGATCAAGGCCAACATTCCGACCCGCATTGCGTTTCAGGTCAGCAGCAAGATCGACAGCCGCACCATCCTGGACCAGATGGGCGCCGAGGCGCTCTTAGGCATGGGCGACATGCTTTACATGCCCAGCGGTACCGGCTTACCCATTCGGGTGCATGGCGCCTTTGTCAGCGACGAGGAGGTGCACCGGGTGGTGAGCTACCTCAAATCCCAGGGCGAGCCCAACTACATTGAAGGTGTGCTCGAAGGCGGCACGGTCGATGGCGAGGGCGATGTGCTGGCGGACGGCGCCAACGGCGGCGGCGGCGAAAAAGACCCGATGTACGACCAGGCGGTGGAGGTGGTGCTGAAAAACCGCAAGGCCAGCATCTCGCTGGTGCAGCGCCATTTGAAGATTGGCTACAACCGCGCCGCGCGCCTGGTGGAAGACATGGAGAAGGCTGGCCTGGTGAGTTCCATGAGCGGCAGCGGCCAGCGCGAAATTTTGGTGCCGGCACGGGCCGAATGATGGATACCCTGATGAAAAAATTTTTTGTTGCGCTAGTGTTGATGGCAAGCTGCGTCCCAGTGGCGCTGGCTGGTGGCCTGGAAAGTTTGGAGTTGTTCGTCAAGACGGTGAAAACCGGGCGCGCCGACTTCAGCCAGGTGGTGACTTCGCCGGCCAAGGACGGGCAGGCGCCGCGCGCCAAGACATCGAGCGGCACCTTCGAGTTTTCGCGCCCCAATCGCTTCAAGTTTGTCTACCAAAAGCCGTTTGAGCAAAGCATCGTGGCCGATGGCCAGACCCTGTGGCTGCATGACGTGGACCTGAACCAGGTCACGGCGCGCAAGCAAGCGCAGGCGCTGGGCAGCATGCCCGCCGCCTTGATTGCCGCCGCGCCCGATTTGCGCGCCCTGCAGGCCGATTACACGCTGACGGACGCACCGGACAAGGACGCTCTGCAATGGGTGAGCGCGACGCCCAAGTCCAAAGACGGTCAACTGCAGAGCGTGTGCGTGGGTTTTCGCAGCGCTGACAAAACGGTGGCGCTCGCCGCGCTGGAAATTCTGGACAGCTTCGGCCAGCGTTCGGTCCTGACGTTCAGCAAGGTCGAGCTCAATCCGCGGCTGGCGGCTGATGCCTTCGAGTTCAAGCCGCCCAAAGGGGCGGATGTGGTGCAGCAGTAAGGGGCGCTCTTCCGACTTGAATCCGCCACCCAATTTGTGGCCTGAAGCGAAGGGGGCCGGAGCTTGAGTTGTTCGGCATCACCGCACATAACCGGTGGATAAAGCGTAGGCCCAGTCTGGCCGTTGCCGTGTCAATGCAAGGTCGGCCATGGCTTTGTAGGCGTACGGCACCGCGATGAGCGCGGCAACCCACCCATCGGCGAGCCGCTCCACAATTGCATAGCGGGCATCAGGCGAGCCCGTCTCGATGGCGTGCGGGTACGGGCGGTCGTCGTCGTAGGCGGGCAGGCCTACGCTGCCGGGGTTCACGATCCACTGGCCCGTGGACGCACGCATGGTCCTTGGCACATGCGTGTGTCCGCAGCTGTAGGGTGGGCAAAGCGCAGCGTGCCCACGGACTGGTTGGTTGGCGCGGATAGAAGTGGGTGGGCACGCTGCGCTTTGCCCACCCTACGGCTAGATTCCTCAATCGGACGCGTAGCGGTTTCACCGAAAGGGTGGACTGTCTCGAAGCCTAAACAATCAATGGTGATAGGAACTTGATGATGACAACAAGCGGTCAACTGAGGAATCCAGGTTCAATAGAGAGTCCAAGAGGACGGCCGACGCCGACATGACGCAAGATTGTGACCCTGTTTTGCGTGGGGTACGCGACCGGCCTAGAATTCTGCCGATACAAGCCCCTGCAACGCAGAGGGGCCAGCCATCCTGGACGCCCCATATTCACCTATGACCCGACCCCCTCCAATTGCCGACGCCCCGCTAGCCGAGCGTCTGCGTCCCAAAACGCTGGCCGAAGTGATAGGCCAGCCGCAACTGCTGGGCGAGGGCATGGCGCTGCGCATCGCGTTTGAATCCGGCCAGCCGCATAGCTGCATCCTGTGGGGCCCGCCGGGCACCGGAAAAACCACCATCGCGCGCCTGATGGCCGACGCCTTTGATGCCCAGTTCATCACCATCAGTGCCGTGCTGGGCGGCGTGAAAGACATTCGCGAGGCGGTCGAGTTGGCTCAGGTGGCGCTGGGGCAGGGCCGGCGCAGTGCGACAGAAAGCGCGCGGCGCACGATTGTGTTTGTGGACGAGGTGCACCGCTTCAACAAAAGCCAGCAGGACGCCTTTTTGCCGCACGTGGAGAGCGGCCTGTTCACCTTCATAGGCGCCACGACCGAAAACCCCTCGTTCGAGGTCAACTCGGCCTTGCTCTCAAGGGCGGCGGTCTATGTGCTGCAGCCGCTGTCGCAATCCGATCTGGCGCAAATCATCGCCAAGGCGATGGCCCTGCAGGCCATCCCGGCGATTGAAGAGACCGCCTCAGCGCGCCTGATCGCTTACGCCGACGGCGACGCCCGGCGCCTGCTCAACACGCTGGAAACCCTGGCCGTGGCTGCCAAGCAGGAAAAGCTCGACGAGATCACCGACGTCTGGCTGCTCAAGGTGCTGGGCGAGCGCATGCGCCGCTATGACAAGGGCGGCGAGCAGTTCTATGACACCATTT
>JAKFXU010000440.1 GCA_021731215.1 Rhodoferax sp. | reverse complement strand
CCTTGAAGGAGGCGGTGAACTGCAGGTTTTCGAATTTGAGAAAGACCTGCGCTCCGACGATATCGGACAGCGTTCTGGAGGCCACAAACGGGGTGCGCAGCAACTGGCCTTGCAGGCGCACGGCGGCGGCTTCGATGTCATTGAATTGAATCATGGCTGCATTGTCCGCCGGAATCGGCCAGCCAGCCGCGACGGTGCCCGCGCCCGCACTGCCACTGCGAATTTAAGTGCCGCGTGTGCCCAGCACCGCCGCGCCGATGATCAGGGCCGCCGCTACGGCAATATTCCAGGTGAAAGGCCGTCCGCTGACGACCACCAGCAGCGCGGTGGACGCCAGCGGCGTGAGGTAGCTGAGAATGCCGATGTGGCGCGCATCGCCCAGTTTGAGCGCCTGATCCCACAGAAAGAAAGCCGCTCCCATCGGCCCCAGGCCCATGAGCACGATCAGCAGCCAGTCGCGAGCGCTGAGCGCGACAGACGGCTCCAGCCAAACGTGGCACAGCAGCGACAGCAGGCCCGACACCAGCGCAAAACTGCCGACGGCGGCGGTCGGAAAAGGCGCGACCCGTTTCGTCAACAAGGAGTAACTGGCCCAGACCCAAGCCGAGCCCAAGGCCGGCAGATAGCCCCAGCGCCAGCCCGAGCCGATGCCGTTCGCGGCGTCGGCGCCGCCCAGAATCACCAGCGCCGCCCCGGCAAAACCCAGCAGCGCGGCGACCAGGTGCACGGCGCGCAGGCGCAGGCCGGGCAGCAGCAGCGGCGCCAGCACCACCATCAACAGCGGCCACAGGTAGTTCACCAGATTGGCTTGCACCGGCGGCGCATGGCGCAGTGCCAGGAACAGCAGGAAGTGGAAACCAAACAGGCCGTACACACCCAGCGCCAGGGTCGGCAGCGGCACCCGCCAGCGTGACAGCCGAAACCTGGAGAGTGGCAAGGCGATCAGGCTGCCCACCAGCAGCGCCAGGCCGGTCAGCAAAAAGGGCGGCACCTGGGCCAGGGCCACGCCCAGGCTCGCCAGCGTGGCCCACAGGGCAATGGCGCCCAGCGCCAGCAGGGCCGCCCTGGACCGATTTGCATCTTTGCTCATGGCGCCATTCCTTTGAACTCCGTCACATGAAGCTAGACCGACAGCGGTTTCAGCAACTCGGCCAGATCACCCTCGGTGAACAGCGGCTGCTTGCGCCCGGTGGCGCCGCTGTACATGCTGTCCGCCAGCGCCGCCTTGCGCTCCTGCAGCGCCAGAATGCGCTCCTCGATCGTGCCCTGCGCCACCAGTTTCACCACCCACACGCTTTGGGTCTGGCCGATGCGGTGGGCGCGGTCGGTGGCTTGCGCCTCGACCGCCGGGTTCCACCAGGGGTCGTAGTGAATCACGGTGTCGGCCTGCGGCAGGTTCAGGCCGACGCCGCCGGCTTTCAGGCTGATCAGGAACAGCGGCACCGCGCCGCTGGTGAATTGCTCGATCAGCGCGTCGCGCTGCTGGCTCTGGCCGGTGAGTTTGACCCAGGCAATGTTGCGTTTCTTCAGCTCGGCCTCGATCAGCGTGAGCATGCTGGTGAATTGGGAGAACAACAAGATCCGGCGCCCTTCGGCCAGCATCTCGGGCAGCATCTCCATCAACTGCTCCAGCTTGGCCGAGCTCTTGACCTTTTTGGCGGCGGCGAGTTTGAGCAGCTGCGGATCGCAGCAGACCTGGCGCAGTTTCAAGAGCGCGTCCAGGATCGTGATTTGCGACTTGGCCAGGCCCTTGCTGCTCAAGGCTTCGCGCACCGTTTTTTCCATGCCCAGGCGGATGGTTTCGTACAGGTCGGCCTGCTTGCCCGACAGTTCGACGCGCAGCACGGTTTCCACCTTGGGCGGCAGCTCATCGGCCACCAGCGCCTTGGTGCGGCGCAGCATGAAGGGCGTCACGCGCGCGCGCAACTGGTGCAGGCGCTCCGGGTCGCCCTGCTTCTCAACGGGCGTGCGAAACAGCTCGGTAAAGCGCTTCTGGCTGCCCAGAAAGCCGGGCATCAAGAAGTGGAACAGGCTCCAGAGCTCGCCCAGGTGGTTTTCCATCGGCGTGCCCGATAGGCACAGGCGGTGGCGCGTTTGCAGCGCGCTGGCCACCTGCGCGGCGTGGGTGTTGGCATTTTTGATGTTCTGCGCTTCATCGAGCACCACCAGGTGCCACTTGGCCTGCAGCCAGCCCTCGCGGTCGCGCGGCAGCAGCGAATAGGGGGCAATCACGATGTCGTGCTGGTGCGTGCTGCCCGCTACTTCGTGCCGGTCCTTGCCGTGGATCACCAGGCAACGCAGTTGCGGGCAAAAGCGCTCGGCTTCACGCCGCCAGTTGCCCATCAGGCTGACCGGGGCGATGATCAGGGCCGGGCGGTCCAGTCGCCCGGCGTCTTTCTCGACCTGAATGTGGGCCAGCGTTTGCAGCGTTTTGCCCAGGCCCATGTCGTCGGCCAGGATGCCAGCCAAGCCGTATTCGCGCAAGAACTGCAGCCAGCTCAGGCCTTGCTGCTGGTAGGGGCGCAGGCTGGCGTTAACGCTGGCGGGCACCGCCACCTCGGGCAACTCGGCGCGCCCGCTAAGGCGCTGCACCAGCTCGCGCAGGTGCTGCGCGCCCTCCCACACCGCCCCTTGGCCCAGGGCGGCGGTGGTGCGCATGGCGTCCAGGCGCGAGAGTTTGAGGCTGTCGCCGCTGAAGTCGTGCGCGCGATCGCCCACCAGCTCCAGCAGCGCCGCCAGCCAGGGCTTGAGCGCCTCGGTCGGCAGGCGGATGAAGCCGTGGCCGTGCGGCGCCGGCAGAAACACAAACGGCGCAATCTCAGGCTGACCGGTTTTGAGGTCGAGCGGGCTGGCCGCCGCCGTGGCGATCAGCTCGGGCAGCCAGGGCAGGATGTTGTGGCGCTGGCCGTTGATCTCCACCCCCAGGGACAGGTCAAACCAGGGCGAACTGGCGCCTTCGTCATCGGCGTCACCGTGCGCCTGCAGTTGGACATCGAGCGTGTCGGCGCGGCTGATCCAGTCTTGCAGCGCGGGGTCGAGCGTGAGCTCAAAACCGGCCTCGCGCAGCGGTGCGTAGTCCAGGTCAGCCCACTGCAGCCAGGGCTGTTGCGAGTCGCCACCCGGGATGACGAACTGGCCCGAGCCGGTGCCGGCCAGCCCCAGTTCCAGCAGGCGGGTGATGGCATCGAGTTCCGCTTCCGGGTCGCGCTGCAGCAGCAAACGGCCCGACGCGTCATCAATGAGCACGCTGCTGCCCTGGCCGACCCACCAGCCGCGATGGCCGGCGTAGTCAAACCTCAGTTGCGCCGCCATCAGGCCATCCCGGTTGCGCAGCGCAGGATTGACCGGACTCAGGTGCAGACCGGCCTTGGGCAGGATGCCGGCCAGCGTGGTGAGCGGCTCCAGCACCGGCGGCAGCGGCACGGCGCCGAGTTGCTGCGCCAGCGCCAGTTGGTGTTTTTTCAGGGCCTCGGCCTGCAGCGCGGGCGCCTTGAGCAGCACCGCCACCTGCCCCATGCTCAGGCCCTTGAGTTCGGCCGCTCCGCAGCGCCCGTGCTGGGCATCCAGGTACAGCGGTGGGTTGTTCAGGCACAGTTGGGCCTGGCTGTCCTCGAGTTTGGCGCGCAGGGCCCAGGCGCTTGGAGCGCCCTGCAGGTGGGTGACCTCGTGCCATTGCCAGCCCAGCGCCAGCGGCGCGCCCCATTGCACCGGGGTGAGCGGCAGGTTTTTGGCGTCGGCCACGAACAGCCGTCCGGTGCTGGCGGCTTTTTCCAGCGCCATCAGGCCGAGCTTGCCTTCGGGCGTGACTTTGGCTTTGTAGCTGTAGCTGTAGTAATAGCTGGTGCTGCTGGGCAGGGCGCGCAGCAGTTGCAGCACGTCACGGTCGGTCTCGCTGGCCTGCTCGTAGCTGGACTGGCCTTTTTCGGGCTGAAATTTCAGCGCTTTTGGTTTGGCCCAGCCGCCGGCCAGCTTGGGGTAAGAGGTCACCACCTCCAGGTGCAGCACCGGGTTGGGGCTTTGCGCTGCGCTGACCGTGAGCAGGTACAAAAACTGCTCGTGGCGCTCGGCCTGCGGCTGGCGCGATGCCTGCGGGGCGGGCCGCTGCTGCGCCGTGGCGCTGCGTTCGAGCTCCTTGAGCCAGCGCAGCACCTGCGCTTCGGCTTCGAGCCGGGCGATTTCCTGCTGGTGGGCCAGCTCGCTCTGGCGCTGGGCTTCAAGCTGCGCCGGCGTGGCTGGCACAGTGGCGCGCGCCGCCTGGCCCAGGTCGCCCAGCAAATGCAGACCCTGGTAGGCGGCCTTGATCATCAGCGCGACGCCGTGCTTGCATTGGTAGCCCACCGGGCAACTGCAGTCGCTGTCCCACTCCTGCAAGCGGCCATGGGCATCGAGCGTGACTTCAATCGACAGCTCGTAGGGCCAACGCTGGCTGCCTTGCACGGCTCCGAGCAGCAGCCAGGCGCCCTTGAGCGGCTCGATGTTCAAGGAAAGCACTTTTTGGCTGCGGTAGAGCTCCAGGCCGCGCGCGTAAGTGGCGCTGTCGCAGGCGCGCACCAGCGAGGCCAAATCGAGCCAGAGGCCGGGCGGGTGGGCGTTTGTAAGCATCGGGGAAACCTCTGAACCTTGCCGCAATCGGGCAACAGGCGATGAAAAGTGGAAGTGTGATCAGGCCTTCAAGCGGCCCAGCGCGTGCCCGGCCTGCTGATCGGCGTGGTAGCTCGAGCGCACCATGGCGCCGACGGCGGCGTGCTTGAAGCCCATCGCATAAGCCTCGGCTTCGAACAGCTTGAAGGTGTCCGGATGCACATAGCGTTTCACCGTCAGGTGCGAGCTCGAGGGCGCCAGGTACTGGCCGATGGTCAGCATCTCGATGCCGTGCGCGCGCATGTCACGCATCACCTGCAGGACTTCCTCGTCGGTTTCGCCCAGGCCGACCATGATGCCGCTCTTGGTCGGCACGTTCGGGTGCTGTGCCTTGAACTTCTTGAGCAGGTTCAGGCTGAACTGGTAATCGCTGCCCGGGCGCGCTTCTTTATAAAGACGCGGCGCAGTCTCCAGGTTGTGGTTCATCACGTCTGGCGGCGCCAGCTTGAAAATCTCCAGCGCCCGGTCATCGCGGCCACGAAAGTCGGGCACCAGCACCTCAATCTGCGTCAGCGGCGACAGTTCGCGGATGCGCGCAATGCAGTCGACAAAATGCTGGGCGCCGCCGTCGCGCAAATCGTCGCGATCGACGCTGGTGATCACCACGTATTTGAGCTTGAGCGCGGCCACGGTTTGGGCCAGCTTGGCCGGCTCGCCCGCATCCAGCGGATCGGGCCGGCCATGGCCAACGTCGCAAAACGGGCAACGCCGGGTGCATTTGTCGCCCATGATCATGAAGGTGGCCGTGCCCTTGCCAAAGCACTCGCCGATGTTGGGGCAGGACGCCTCTTCGCACACCGTGACCAGCTTGTTTTGGCGCAGGGTGTCCTTGATTTCATAAAAACGGGTGCTGGGCGAGCCGGCCTTGACGCGGATCCAGTCGGGCTTTTTCAGCACTTCACCCGGCACCACCTTGACCGGGATGCGCGACAGCTTGGCCTGGGCTTTTTGTTTGGCCGAGGGGTCGTAGTTCTCAAGGCGCTGGGTTTGGCGAACGGTTTCTGACGTGCTCATGGGGTTCCCGGGTGATGGTGCAAGTGCTCAGGGTGTCAGGTAGGTGACCAGCTTTTGACTGAACAAATCGGCTACTTCCTGCCATGGCACGCAAATCCCGATTGTAGAAAGGTCCACCGTTTGCAAGCCGGCGTAGCCGCAGGGATTGATGCGCGAGTAGGGTTCGAGGTCCATCGCCACGTTCAGCGCCACGCCGTGGTAGGTGCAATTGCGGCTGACCTTGATGCCCAAAGCGGCGATCTTGCCCAGGCCCTGGAAGGGGTTGCCCGCTGCCCCGTCCTCTCCCGGCGGGCGAAGCGGCGATGCAGGGAGATCGCCCCCGGTCGCGCGGCAAGGCGCCTCGGTCTCTTCACTCCCTCTCCCCCTGGGAGAGGGCGGGGGTGAGGGTGAGGGTGAGGGTAGGCGCGCATGAGAAAACGGGTCTTGCAGCCGCACGTAGATGCCGGGCGCCCCGCGCACCCGGTGCCCGGTGACGTCAAATGCGGCAAGCGTGCGGATCACCGCTTCTTCGATCCGGTACACATATTCCTTGATGAAGTAGCCGGCGCGCTTGAGGTCGATCAGCGCATACGCCACCACCTGGCCGGGGCCGTGGTAGGTCACCTGGCCGCCCCGATTGGTGGCCAGCACGGGAATCTCGGCCGGATTGAAGATGTGCTCGGCTTTGCCCGCCAGCCCTTGGGTGTAAACCGGTGGATGCTCGCAAATCCATAGTTCGTCGGGCGTCTCCGCCGTGCGCGCGGCGGTGAAGGCCTGCATCGCCTGGTAAGTGGGCAGGTAGTCGACCCGGCCCAGGTGGTGGACTTGGATGTTCATTCGGATGGGCAAGGATATTCAGGCGATAGCCAGGCGGCCTTGCTGCGCCCTCTCCCCAACCCTCTCCCGCAAGCGGGCGAGGGAGCAGACGCAAAGCCCTCGCCCCCCTGTGCAGGCGCAACGCTCTTACCCCCGCGTGCAAGTGCGCACCCGTGTGCAGACGCAAAGCCCTCGCCCCCCTGTGCAGGCGCAACGCTCTCGCCCCCGCGTGCAAGTGCGCACCCGTGTGCAGACGCAAAGCCCTCGTCTCCCTGTGCGGGTGCAACTCCCTCTCCCCCGTGTACGGGGGAGAGGGGCGG
>JAKFXU010000444.1 GCA_021731215.1 Rhodoferax sp. | reverse complement strand
GGTATTGTTTGTTGCTGATGGGTTACGGCAAAATTGCACAAAATGGTTGACTTACAGTTTTATTTTTGTATGTGTAATTTTTTATTCTTACGTATTTATTTTTAGTGAAACCTTCTTTGATTTGAATGTTTAGATGCAACTGTCAATAATAATTGTCAACTGGAATGCAGGATCGCAGCTCGCTGAGGTTGTTTCAAGCATCGAAAAATATCATCACGGCCTGATGTCATCCGTGGTCATCGTTGACAATGCATCGACCGACGACTCGCTTGATCGTGTCGAAACAATGCAGGATTTGCCGTTCAAGCCGCTGATCATTCGCAATTCCGAAAACTTGGGCTTCGGCAAAGCTTGTAATCTGGGCGCACAGCAAGCTAAAGGCGAATATTTGCTGTTCCTCAACCCCGATGCCGCCCTGTATGCCGACACTTTGCCCAAGGCTTTGGCTTTTATGCAAGACCCAGCTAATTCCAAGGTGGGCATTTGTGGCGTGCAGTTGCTGGATGAAGCCGGCCATGTCTCACGCAGTTGTGCACGCTTTCCTTCCACCGTGGGTTTTGTCGCCCACGCGGTCGGGCTGGATCGGTTCTTTCCCCGTCTGGGCCACTTTATGGCTGAGTGGGACCACGCGCAAACCCGCCAAGTAAATCATCTCATTGGCGCTTTCTTTTTGGTGCGGCGCGAGCTGTTCAATGCACTGCACGGTTTTGACGAGCGTTTCTTTGTCTATTTGGAAGATCTGGACTTTTCCTATCGTGCTGGCCAAGCTGGGTGGCGCAGCGTGTACTTGGCCGATGCGCAGGCTTTTCATGCTGGCGGTGGCACGTCCAACCAGGTGAAGGCCCGTCGCCTGTTTTATTCCTTGCGAAGCCGTTTGTTGTACGCGTTCAAACACTTCTCGTGGATGGGTGCCTTTGCAGTTTTGTTGGCCACGCTTTTGGTGGAGCCCTTGTCCCGGTCGGCACTGGCGCTAATGCGGCGCTCATGGGTCGGGTTGAAGGAGACTTGGGCTGCCTACGGCATGCTGTGGCGCTGGTTGCCGCAGTGGGTGTTGAAGGGGGACACCCGTTGAAGGTGTTCAAGGTGCTTGTGCTGACCAAGTACGGCAGCTTGGGCGCTTCATCGCGCATGCGTTTTTTGCAATATCTGCCATGGCTACAGCAGCCAGGTGTCGAGGTCACCGTGCGGCCTTTGCTGTCAGACGACTTGCTGGCAGCGCGCTACCAACGAGGTGGTTATGGCCTGTGGCCGCTTTTTCGGGCGTATGCAGACCGTTTGCTGACCATGCTTGAGTGTCGTCATTTTGATGTGGTGTGGGTTGAAAAAGAAGCACTGCCGTGGTTTCCTGCATGGCTCGAGAGATGGTTGTTGCGCCGTGCACCCTACGTCCTGGATTTTGACGATGCAATTTTCCACAACTACGACTTGCATCGTTCTGCTTGGGTGCGCCGTATTTATGGGCGGCGGATAGATCGTTTGATGGAAGGCGCGCGGCTGGTAATAGCGGGGAATCGTTACTTGGCAGATCGGGCGACTGCTGCCGGGGCGCGGCGGATAGAGGTGATTCCCACAGTGGTTGATCTGGCGCGGTATCCAGCGAAGCAGATGTATTCAGTTGCCACGAAGCCGTGCATCGTGTGGATCGGCTCTCCCTCTACGGTTCAGTATCTACTGGAGTTGGCGGAGCCGTTGGGCGCGTTGACTAAACGACAACCGTTCACGTTGCGGGTGATTGGCGGTGGTGCAATCACTGTGCCGGGTGTGGATGTTGAGGTGGTGACTTGGTCTGCGGATACGGAAGCGGCAGTGATTGCCGAGTGTGATGTAGGCATCATGCCGCTGCGGGATACGCCGTGGGAGCAGGGCAAGTGCGCCTACAAGCTGATTCAATACATGGCCTGCGGACTACCCACGGTGGCTTCGCCTATTGGTGCGAACCGGGATGTGGTGATCGAGGATGAAACGGGTTTCTTTGCCGACACTGCTTACGCTTGGGTAGAAAAAATAGAATTGCTGTTGAGTGATGCTGCGTTGCGTCAGCGTTTAGGGCAGGCTGGACGAGCGCGGGTGGAGACTGAATATTGTCTGCAACAGACCGCGCCGAGGTTAGCGCGTCTCCTCACTGAGACTGGAGTGCAATAGTTATGTGCGGTCTGGTGGGATTTCTCGGTGGCGTTGCTGGCGAGGGCGGTGACGAGGCTTTGCTTCGTTGCATGTCTGATACGCTTGTTCATCGTGGGCCGGATGATGGCGGGTATTGGTCTGATAGCGAGCCGCATATTGGCCTTGGGCATCGCCGCCTGGCCATTGTGGATTTGTCGCCTGCCGGGCATCAGCCGATGGTGTCAGCCTGTGGGCGATATGTGATTGCGTTCAATGGCGAGATATACAACCACCTTGGTATTCGCACGGAATTAGACGAGCTGGGGCAAGCACCAACTTGGCGGGGACACTCTGATACAGAAACCTTGCTGGCGGGAATTGAAGCGTGGGGCATTGAAGCGACGCTCAAAAAATCCATCGGTATGTTTGCCATTGCTTTGTGGGACAGGCAAACACATACGCTGACCTTGGCGCGCGACCGCTTGGGCGAAAAGCCACTGTATTACGGCTGGCAGGATAGTGGTAACGAGCGAGTGTTTTTGTTTGGCTCGGAGCTTAAGGCACTCAAGGCGCATCCAAATTTTGCGGCAGACATTGACCGTGGTGCGTTGTGCCTGCTGCTGCGGCACAACTACATCCCCGCACCGTATTCCATTTACCAAGGCATAGCCAAGCTGGAGCCGGGGTGTTTGTTGTCTGTTTCATTGGCGCAGCCTGAACCAAAAATTTGGAAGTATTGGGACGCGGTTGAAGTGGCGTGCGCTGGCGTGGCTCAGCCATTTGCGGGCACGGCGGATCAGGCGGTGGACGCACTGGAAGTGTTGGCCAAAGACGCAGTGCGCCAGCAAATGATGGCGGATGTGCCGCTGGGCGCATTTTTGTCGGGGGGCATTGATTCCTCCACCGTGGTAGCGTTGATGCAGGCACAGTCTTCGCGCCCGGTCAAAACGTTCACCATCGGTTTCAACGAAGAAGGTTACAACGAGGCAGTTCACGCGAAGGCCGTGGCGCGGCATTTGGGCACTGAGCATACCGAGTTGTATGTATCACCGCAGCAGGCAATGGAAGTGATCCCGCGCCTGCCCGGCTTGTATTGCGAGCCGTTTGCGGATTCATCGCAGATACCCACTTTTTTGGTGAGTCAATTGGCTAAACAGCAGGTCACTGTGTCGCTGTCGGGCGATGCGGGCGATGAGCTATTTTGCGGGTACACCCGATACCAGATTACAGAAAAGTTGTGGCACAAATTGGCGCTTGTGCCTGCGCCATTGCGTGCATTGGTGGCGAAGGGTATTACTGCTTTGTCGCCCACCGCATGGGATGGCTTGGCCGGCATTATTCCTGGTGCGGGGCGTTATGCCGCCCTGGGCGACAAGTTGCACAAGGGGGCAGGCGTGTTGGCCAGCGCTACGGTGGATGAGCTGTATCTGGGCATGGTCTCGCATCTGCGCAATCCGGCGGAGTGGGTGATTGGCGGGCAAGAGCCCCCTACCCATTTGACGGGCCTGCGCCCGGAGTTGGCCGGGCTAGGTGCGGTGGAGCGGATGATGGCGCTGGATGCCATCAGCTATTTGCCGGATGACATTCTGGTCAAGGTGGATCGTGCGGGGATGGGGGTTTCTCTGGAAAGCCGGGTGCCGTTTCTGGATCACCGGGTAGTCGAGTTTGCGTGGTCATTGCCGCTTACCTATAAATTGCGCGAAGGGCAAACCAAGTGGCCATTGCGCCAAGTGCTTTACCGCCACGTCCCACGTGAACTGATTGACCGGCCCAAGATGGGCTTTGGTGTGCCGCTACACGATTGGCTGCGCGGGCCGCTGCGTGATTGGGCGGAAGAGTTGCTGGACGAAGCGCGCTTGGCGAGAGATGGGTATTTTCACCCGGCGCCAATTCGGAAAATATGGGCAGAGCATTTGAGCGGGCGGCGCAATTGGATGGCGCAGCTTTGGAATGTGCTCATGTTCCAGGCATGGCTGGAGGCTAACCACGCATGAGCCGCACACTGATGTTTGTGGTGAATGTGGATTGGTTTTTTCTGTCTCACCGTCTGCCGATCGCGCTGGAGGCCCTGCGGCAGGGTTATCAGGTCCACATTGCCACAGGTTTGACCGACAAGCTGGATGAGCTCCAACGCCATGGCTTGGTGGTGCACCCGCTGGCGCTGGACCGCAGTAGCGCCGGTTTGGCCAATGCATGGCGCACGATGGTTGAGCTGTGGAGGGTGTTCAGGGCTGTGCGGCCCGATGTGGTGCATTTGGTCACCATCAAGCCCGTATTGCTGGGCGGGCTGGTGGCGCGGCTTGCGGGGGTGCCTGCGGTGGTGGCGGCGGTGTCGGGTCTGGGCTTTGTCTTCATGGCCCGCGGAGCTAAGGCGGCGGTGCGTCGTTGGCTCGTGGGTGGGCTGTACGGCGTGGCTTTGGGTCATCACAACCTGAAAGTCGTTTTTCAGAATCCTGACGACCGGGCCAGCCTGGCCAAGCTGGCGCACCTGCCGGACAGCAAGGTGGAAATGATTCGCGGCTCTGGGGTGGACCTAACCCAATATGGCCACACGCCACTGCCGCTGGGTGTGCCCGTGGTGCTGCTGGCGGCACGCTTGTTGGCTGACAAAGGGGTGAGTGAGTTTGTGCAGGCGGCCCGACTATTGAAGCAGAAGGGTGTATCAGCCAGATTTTGTTTGGTGGGTAGCATAGACCCAGCCAACCCGGCTAGTCTTGCAGATGCCGAGTTGACGCAGTGGGCGAATGAGGGGGTGGTTGAACTGTGGGGCCAGCGGTCAGACATGCCCGAGGTGCTTAGCTCCGCGCATCTGGTGGTGTTGCCTTCGTACCGAGAGGGCTTGCCCAAAGTGCTGCTGGAGGCGGCTGCTTGCGGACGGGCCGTGGTCACGACCGATGTGCCTGGTTGCCGCGATGCGATTGACCCTGGCGTTACCGGCGTACTGGTGCCGGTGCGCAACGCTGCGGCGCTGGCCGATGCGCTTAAGGGTTTGATCAACGACCCCGCGCGCTGTCAAGTTATGGGCAACGCAGGCCGTGCCCTGGCGGAAAGTGCGTTTGATGTGCGGCAGGTGGTGGCGGCGCATTTGCGCATCTACCAGGAACTGATAGACAAATCATGAAAGTGCGCCCGGCCGGACACCTTTGCCTGCCCGCTGTGAGTGAGCAAGGATCAAGCTATCTGTCGGCGGATAGACCTCTTGGTTTGTGATAAAAAGTATTTAAAATCAAGTACTTGGGCTTATTGATAAATTAAGATAATAAAAATAACCTTAATTTCTATAAAGCAATGACCACCACCACAACCACGCCCTGGGGCTTCTATGGTCGACAGCAGGAATTGGCGCAATTGCGCGGCATTTTGTCGCGCCAGCGCTGGTTTTTTGTGCAAGTGGCCGGGCGCAGGCGCATCGGCAAGACATCGCTGATCCAGCAGGCCCTCAAACAAACCGGACGCGATCTCACGCTTTTGCCGCAGGCGTCAAGCGCGTGGTGTGCCTCAGCACCGACAAGGCGGTGTACCCCATCAACGCCATGGGCATCAGCAAGGCCATGATGGAGAAGGTCATGGTGGCCGCCAGCCGCAACCTGGAAGGCACCAATACGGTAATTTGCGGCACGCGCTATGGCAACGTGATGGCTTCGCGTGGCTCGGTGATTCCGCTGTTTGTGGAGCAGGTGCTCTCTAGCAAGCCCATTACCGTGACAGACCCGAGCATGACCCGCTTCATGATGACGCTGGACGATGCGGTGGAACTGGTGCTGTATGCGTTTGAGCATGGCAGCAATGGCGACATTTTTGTGCAGAAGTCCCCGGCCGCCACGGTGCAGGTGCTTACGCAGGCCATTCTGGCGTTGATGGGCAAACCGGAGCACGAGGTTCGGCAGATCGGCACCCGCCATGGCGAAAAGTTGTATGAGGCGCTGCTGAGCCGTGAAGAAATGGCCTGCGCTGAAGATAGAGGCGACTACTTTCGGGTGCCGCCCGATGGCCGTGACCTCAACTACACGAAGTTTGTAGAACAAGGCGATGAGCGCCTGACGCAAAGCTCCCACGCGGACGAATACCATTCGCACAACACTACCCGGCTGGATGTAGAGGGCATGAAGGCGCTGCTGCTCAAGCTCGACTTCATGCAGCGCATTGCGCGTGGCGAACACGTTTTGGCAGAGGACTAGACCGCCTGGCGTTGCAACTATCACCTACCCGGCTCAAAATCGAAGCGTATCCACGCAACTATGAAAGCGCCTATGCACCCACTTATTGAATCCCATCGCACGCAGTTGCGCTCTCTGGCAAGCCGTTACGGGCTAAGTTCGATTCGGGTTTTTGGTTCAATGGCACGAGATGATGCCAGCAATCTGAGTGACGTCGATTTTTTGGTTGAAGGGTCAGGCCCTCTGTCAGGCTTTTCGCTAGGTGCCTTGCTGATGGATGCGCAAGATTTGCTGGGCCGCAAGGTCGATATCGTGACGGTCAATTCATTACACCCCCTGATGCGTGACCGCGTTTTGCGCGAGTCATTGCCAATCTGACGCACACCATGAAGCCCGGTTCAGACGCCGATCTGGTGTATCTCAGCCACATGATCGAATGCATTAACCGTGTATTCGAATACTGCGAGGGTGGCGAGTCGAGTTTCAGGCAGTCTCATTTGATCCAGGATGCAGTGATTCGTAATC
>JAKFXU010000136.1 GCA_021731215.1 Rhodoferax sp. | reverse complement strand
GGATTTAGCCCTTTGGGGCTTCAGCAAAACCGAGCGTCACCTACACTTGAGCTCATGCCCTTGCCGCGTCCGATCACGTTTCCTAGTCCGACCACACTGCCCCCGGTGACCCGACTGCAGAGCTGGTGGCAGCGATTAACGCCGCAACGCCAGGACTGGTTCGCCGTGCTGGCGCCGCTGGCTGCCGTGCTGTTGTTTCTGGCTGCCATCGTGTCGGCGTTCGGCTATTTGCGCCTGGAAGAAATTGAGCGCGAGCAGGAAGCCGTCAAGCGCGATGTCGAATACACGCAACAACGCCTGCGTCTGCGCCTGTTGGAGCGCCAGGAGCAAGTCATGCGTATTGCCCGCGAACTGTCCAACCGCGAGCTCGATGCCGACGACTTTCAAAGCCGGGCCGAGGCCATCGTCAACCAATACCCCGAGTTGCAGGGCCTGACCTGGATCGACGCACGCCGACGCATCCGCGCCCGCTTCGGTACTGCAAGTCTGTCGGCCAGGCAGCTCAGGGCAGTGGGCAGCACCCTCACCAGCGGCGAAACCGAAAACACCTACAGCCTGGCCAAGGAACTACAGCAACCGGTCTACGCACAGCACATCGCAACGCCAGACGCACCCGCCATGCTGCAACTGCACATCCCCCTGAGCGATCGCGCCCGCTTTACCGGCGTGCTGCTGGCCGAATACTCGGTTGATGGATTGTTCCGCTATGGCGTGCCGTCCGAGGTATCGGCCCGTTACGCGGTTTCACTGCACGATGCCAATGGCGGCCTACTGGCGGGCACCAGCATTCCAAAGCGCAACCGGGCCAGCGAACTGCTGCCCTGGGCCAGTCCGGCCAATGCCTATGAAGTACCGGTGTCGCCGGTGGGCAACGGCCTGGTGATACGGGGCCAGGCTTACCGCACCTCGCTGGGCTTGATTGGCAGCGGCCTGTTCTGGCTGGTCACCGCCCTGAGCACGATGACAGCCTGGATGCTGATTGCCAACTGGCGCCACTCCCGCCGCCGGCTGCAGGCGCAGCAGGCCCTGGTGTCGGAGACCAGCTTTCGTCGGGCCATGGAAAACTCCATGCTGACGGGTATGCGGGCACTCGATCTGCAAGGTCGCATTACCTACGTCAACGCCGCTTTTTGCAAGATGACGGGTTGGCGTGAATCCGATTTGGTCGGGCGCACCGCACCGTTCCCCTATTGGCCCGAGGAAGATCATGATTCATTGACCTCCAGACTGGAAGAAGAACTGGCTGGCAAGACCCTGCCGGGCGGCATTCAAGTGCATATCAAACGCCGCGACGGCACCCTGTTCGACGCCCGGCTCTACGTCTCACCGCTGATTGACGCGCGTGGCACCCAAACCGGCTGGATGACTTCGATGACCGACATTACGGAACCGAACCGGATTCGGGAACAACTGTCGGCATCGCATGAACGCTTCACCACGGTGCTCGAAGCGCTGGATGCCTCGATCTCGGTGGCGCCGCTGGGCAGCGACGAGTTGTTGTTTGCCAACAAGCTCTACCGTTTTTGGTTCGGCACCGAGGCGCTCGGGCATCTGCAACTGGTGGCCGAAGCGGGCGTTCCCATGACGCCCCCCAGCGATGAGTCGCTGGACAACGTGGACGCCTTCGCCGGCCTGCCGACCAACTCACTGCCCGAGACCGAAACTGAAAGTGCCGAGATTTATCTGGAGGCCCTGGACAAATGGCTCGAGGTGCGCACCCGCTATCTGAGCTGGGTCGATGGGCGCCTGGCGCAGATGGTGATTGCCACCGACATCACGGCCCGGCGCATCGCCGAAGAGCAGTCGGCGGTACAAACCGAGCGCGCCCAGAGCGCCAGCCGCTTGATCACCATGGGTGAAATGGCCTCGAGCGTGGCGCATGAGCTGAACCAGCCACTGACCGCCATCAACAACTATTGCAACGGCATGATGTCGCGCATCAAGGCACAACAGATCAGCGAAGAAGATCTGCTGGGGGCACTGGAGAAAACCGCCAAACAGGCGCAGCGGGCCGGCCAGATCATCCAGCGCATTCGTTCTTTTGTAAAACGCAGCGAGCCCAATCGTTCCCTGTCGAAAATCGCGGCCATGGTGGACGAAGCGGTTGAACTGGCCGAAATTGAAATGCGTCGCCGCAATGTGCGACTGACTCACTATGTGGCCCCGCGCATGTCGGCACTGCTGGTGGACCCGATTCTGATCGAGCAGGTACTGGTCAATCTGCTCAAAAATGCGGCTGAGTCGATTGACGCCGCCCACCGGCCCACGGCGCTGCGCAACGTCAGGTTACGGGTGGCGCCGACGCAGGTGAATGACAAAGCCGTGGTTGAATTCACCGTCACCGACACCGGCCAAGGGCTGGCGCCGGAAGTAATGGCGCGGCTGTACGAGGCTTTTTATTCCACCAAGGCCGATGGCATGGGTATCGGCCTGAGTCTGTGCCGCTCCATCGTGGAATCGCACCAGGGCCGAATGAAAGCCGAGAACCTCTACAATGGCGCCGAGGTGACAGGGTGCTGTTTCTCCTTCTGGATTCCGGTGACAGAATCCCTGCTGCCCAAGGCCCCGCTCCCGCAAAGACAACCAAGGACACCGGGTTAAATCCTGGCGACAGCATGAGTTTGATACCGAAAAAAGGCACGGTTTACGTGGTCGACGACGACGAAGCAGTGCGCGACTCGCTTCAGTGGCTGCTGGAGGGCAAGGACTACCGCGTTCGTTGTTTCGAGTCGGCCGAGTCATTCTTGAGCCGCTATGACGCGCGCGAGGTGGCTTGCCTGATTGTCGACATCCGCATGGGCGGCATGACCGGCCTGGAGCTGCAAAGCCGGCTGTTGGAGATCCGCTCGCCGCTGCCCATCGTGTTCATCACCGGCCATGGCGACGTGCCGATGGCGGTGGACACCATGAAGAAGGGCGCGATGGACTTCATCCAGAAACCGTTCAAGGAAGAGCAATTGGTGCCGCTGGTGGAACGCATGCTGGACCAGGCCAAGGACGCCTTCGCCGAACACCAGAGCGCGGCCAGCCGCGGTGCCCTGATGGCCCGCCTGACCCTGCGCGAAGCGCAGGTGCTGGAGCGCATCGTGGCCGGGCGCCTGAACAAGCAGATTGCCGACGACTTGGGCATCAGCATCAAGACGGTGGAGGCGCACCGCGCCAACATCATGGAAAAACTCAACGCCAATACGGTGGCAGACCTCCTGAAAATTGCCTTGGGACCAAGCACCGCCAAAGCTTGATGCAACTGAATTTACAGCGATTTGCGCCCGCCCGATAAGGACTAGCGGGCGTTTTTACTTATGAGATCGGAATGATGACAACACCAGCCTACGGCCAACTGATTGACGGCAATGCGCTCTCGGCCCGACTGCGCGCCGATGTAGCCAGTCGCGCCCTGGCGCTCAAGGCGCGCGGCGTGACACCCGGCCTGGCCGTCATTCTGGTGGGCGATGACCCGGCCAGCGCGGTTTATGTACGCAACAAGGTGAAGGCCTGCCTTGACACCGGCGTTCATTCTGTATTTGAAAAATACGACGCCAGCCTGACGCAAGACGCTCTGCTGGCGCGCATTGCCGCGCTCAATACCGACCCGAGCGTGCATGGCATTCTGGTGCAGATGCCACTGCCCAAGCACATCAACCCGCACCAGGTGATCGAGGCCATTGCCACGGCCAAGGACGTGGACGGCTTTGCCACCTTGAGCGCCGGTGAATTGATGACCGGTCAAGCCGGCTTTCGCCCCTGCACGCCCTATGGCTGCATGAAACTGATTGAGAGCACCGGCCTCGATTTGCGCGGCAAACACGCGGTGGTGATTGGCCGCAGCAACACGGTGGGCAAACCGATGGCCTTGTTGCTGCTACAAGCCAACGCCACCGTCACCGTGTGCCACAGCGCCACCCTCGACATCGGCCACCACACGCGCCAGGCCGACGTGATCGTCGCGGCCGTGGGCAAGCGCAATGTGCTGACCGCCGACATGGTCAAGCCCGGCGCCGTGGTGATTGACGTCGGCATGAACCGCAACCCGGAGGGCAAGCTGTGCGGCGACGTGGATTTTGCGGGCGTCAAAGAGGTCGCCAGCTTTATAACCCCGGTGCCGGGCGGGGTCGGTCCGATGACGATTACGATGCTGCTGGTCAACACCCTTGAAGCGGCTGAACGCGCCGCATAACGTGGCCCCCACGCTCGGCACTGCCGTGTACTCGCTGCCCCCCGAGGGGGCCGCAGGCCGACTTGGGGCGGCCCGGCGTCGGCCTCTTGTAACGTGGCCCCCACGCTCGGCACTGCCGTGTACTCGCTGCCCCCCGAGGGGGCCGCAGGCCGACTTGGGGCGGCCCGGCGTCGGCCTCCCTTGAATTGACGGCTCCAAGCCGCAAAATGAGACTTATGAACAATCCCCTGCTCTGTTTCGACGATCTGCCGCTGTTTGACCGGATCACCCCCGCCCAGGTGGCGCCGGCCATCGACTGCTTGCTGGCGGATGCCAACGCCGCGCTGGCAACCGCCACGGCCGATGACTTCCCGCCGCGCTGGAACGACATCGCCCGCGTGCTGGAGGTAGCCACCGAAAAACTGGGGCGCGCCTGGGGCGCCGTGAGTCACTTGAACAGCGTGGCCGATACGCCCGCGTTGCGGGCGGCGTACAACGAAGCCCTGCCCAAAGTTACCGAGTTTTTCACCCGGCTGGGCTCCGACGAGCACCTGTACGCCAAATACAAAGCAATTGATCCCGGCACGCTCAACGCGGAGCAGCTTCAGGCACACAAGAACGCCATGCGCAACTTTGTGCTCGGTGGCGCCGAATTGGCGGGCCAGGAGCGCGCGCGTTTTGCCGCCATTCAGGAGCGCCAGGCTGAACTGAGCCAGAAGTTCAGCGAGAACGCGCTGGACGCGACCGATGCCTTTGCCTACTACGCCGACGTTTCAGAACTGGAAGGGGTGCCGGACGACGTCAAGCAGGCCGCCCTGGCCAGCGCGCTGGCAGAGGGCAAGGTGGGTTACAAGCTCACGCTCAAAATGCCGTGCTACCTGCCGGTGATGCAGTTTACCCGCAGCAGCGCCCTGCGCGAAAAGCTCTACCGCGCCTACGTCACGCGCGCCTCCGACCAGGCGGGTGCTGACACCCGCCAGTTCGACAACTCCGCCCTGATGGCCGAGATGCTGGCCTTGCGCCTGGAAGAAGCCCGGCTACTGGGTTACCGCAACTTTGGTGAGCTCTCGGTTGTTCCCAAAATGGCCGAAAACCCGCAGCAGGTCATAACGTTTCTACGTGATCTGGCAGCCAAGGCGCGCCCGTTCGCCGAAAAGGATCTGGCCGACTTGCGCGAATTCGCCAGTCAGCACTTGTCCCTACCAGACCCGCAGGCCTGGGACTGGCCTTATGTCAGCGAGAAGCTCAAGGAAGCGCGCTACGCCTTCAGCGAGAGGCAAGTCAAACAGTACTTCACGGCGCCCAAGGTGTTGGCCGGTCTGTTCCAGATTGTCGAGACGCTGTTTGAGGTCAGCATCCGCAAGGACACGGCCCCGGTGTGGCACCCCAGTGTCGAGTTCTACCGGATCGAACGTGCCAACAGCCTGGTTGGCCAGTTCTATCTGGATCCGTCGGCGCGCAAGGGCAAGCGCGGCGGCGCCTGGATGGACGACGTGCGCACGCGCTGGTTGCGCCCCGACACGCATCAGTTGCAGACACCGGTGGCGCATCTGGTGTGCAACTTTGCCGACGGCGTAGGGACTAAACCCGCGCTGCTGACGCATGACGATGTCACCACCCTGTTTCACGAATTTGGCCACGGGCTGCATCACCTGCTGTCACAGGTCAATGAGCGTGATGTGTCGGGCATCAGCGGCGTCGAATGGGACGCGGTGGAGTTGCCCAGCCAGTTGATGGAAAACTTCTGCTGGGAATGGGATGTGCTCAAGAACATGACGGCCCATGTGGATACCGGCGCGCCGCTTCCGCGCGCCTTGTTTGACAAAATGCTGGCCGCCAAGAACTTCCAGAGCGGTATGCAAACCCTGCGCCAGATCGAGTTCTCGCTGTTTGACATGCTGCTGCACACCGCGCATGACCCGGCGCTTGACCTGATGGCCCTGCTGGCGCAGGTGCGCGCCGAAGTGGCGCTGCTGCAGCCGCCGCACTGGAGCCGCACGGCGCACACCTTCAGCCATATTTTTGCCGGTGGCTATGCAGCGGGCTACTATAGCTACAAATGGGCCGAGGTCCTGAGCGCCGATGCCTACGCCGCCTTTGAGGAAAGCGTGGGTCACGACGGTTTGCCCAATCGGGAGACCGGCAGAAAATACCGGCAAGCGATACTAGAGGCAGGTGGCAGCCGCCCGGCGATGGAGTCGTTCAAGGCCTTTCGCGGGCGCGAGCCCAATCTGGAAGCCTTGCTGCGGCATCAGGGCATGGCGCCAGCAAAGTAACGCGGGGACGACATGAACAACACCATTCAAGCCAGCCGCCGGCCAACTTTGGCTTTTTATGCGCTCGTGGCCACTGGCGCGCTGCTGCTGACGGCCGGCCAGGCGCAGGCCCAGACCATTTACCGCGTGGTCGGAGCCGATGGCAAAGTCACTTTTTCCGATCAGCCGCCCGCAGCATCCGCCAAGGCCACGGCCACCGGTGCCGCTGGCGCGTCGATGGGCGGCGGCGCGGGCGCGGCACTGCCGTTCGCCTTGCGCCAGGTGGTCGGCAAATATCCGGTGACGCTCTACAGCGCCGACAACTGCGCCCCCTGTAACGCCGGCCGCGCGCTGCTCGGCACCCGCGGCATTCCCT
>JAKFXU010000215.1 GCA_021731215.1 Rhodoferax sp. | reverse complement strand
TAGACTAGTCCGCGCCAGGCGCCCAGAAGCAACGAGGCGAGCAGCACCACGGCAAAAATCCAGTCCAGCGCGGCTATCGGCATCGGTCCAGGCGCAAGCTGCGCTTACAAAGTCAGAACAGCGGCTGGTAAATCGAGCCGTTTGATTTTTTCAGCCGCCTTGTCCGCCTCCGCCTTGCTGGTAAAGGGCCCGACCCGCACGCGAATCCTGCTGCCGTCCTTGGTTTCTGCCACCTGGGTGTAGGTTTTCAGGCCAGCGCGCTCTACCTTCAAACGCACTTCGCGCGCCCGGCTGAGGTCGGCAAACGCACCAACCTGCACCACATAACGACCGTCGCTGGCTTGCGCCTTGTTGTCCGGGTCACGGTCTTCCAGCAGCGCCTTGACCTTGGCGCCTTGATCTGCCGTGACCGCGGTCTTCACCGCCGGCTCGGCCGGCGCCGGCGCCGGTTTGGGTTCCGGTATGGCTATTACTTCAGGGGCCTTTGACGCGGCAGGGGCGGGCGCAAGCGCTACCGCCGTCTCCGGCTTGAGTGCTTGCAGCGCGGCCGGTGCCGGAATATTCAGCGGCTTGACCTTGTTTTTGTCGGGAATCTCGATCGGCGTATCGACCGCAATCGGGCGCGGCTGCTTGTCAAACAGCAGCGGAAACCCAATCACCCCTAGCAGCACCAGCACAGCGGCACCGATCAGGCGATGTTTGGCGCGCCGGCGCATCACCACGACACTTTCGGGTTGGGCCGACGTTGCCGACTGCTCGTCGCCGCGCTTTCGAAACTTGAAAAAGGCCATGGTGTGGAGGCTCAGGAGGTCAAATGTTTGGCAGGTGCTGGGCGTGAAGGTGGGGCACGCCGTCCTTCAAGATACCGCCCACCGTGTAGAACGACCCAAAGACTACGATTCTATCAGCGGGGTCGGCCGCGTCGATGGCCGCCTGCAAGGCCTGCTGAGGGTCAGGGTAGGCCGACGTCGTGACGTCTTTTCGGCTGTTTTGCGCCTCCCACTTTTCCAGCAGCCCAGCGCCCGACTGTGCCCGGGGCGTCGGCAAATCCGTGAAATACCACTTGTCAATCAAGGGATTGATGTTGCCGAACATGGGCGCCAGATCTTTGTCGGCCATGGCGCCAAACACCGCGTGCGTGGTCGGGAAATAGCCCATCGCGTCCAGATTGGCCGCCAGCGCCGCCACTGCATGCGGGTTGTGCGCCACATCCAGCACCAGCATCGGCTGGCCCGGAATGATTTGAAACCGCCCGGGCAGCGCCACCAAGGCAAAACCATTGCGCACCGCCTGCGCCGTCACCGGCAGACGCTCGCGCAAGGCGGTCAAGGCGGCCAGCACGCCGGCGGCATTGAGCAACTGGTTGGCACCGCGCAAGGCCGGGTAGGCCAGACCGCTGTAACGCCGGCCGCGCCCGCTCCAGCCCCACTGCTGCTGGTCGCCCGAGACATTGAAGTCCACGCCAAAACGCCACAGATCGGCATCAATCTCGGTGGCGTGGTCGAGCACGCTTTGCGGTGGCATCGGGTCACTCAGCACCACCGGGCGCCCGGTGCGCATGATGCCCGCCTTCTCGCGGCCAATGGACTCGCGGTCCGGCCCCAGCAAGGCCATGTGATCCAGATCAATGCTGGTGATCACGGCGCAATCGGCATCAATGATGTTGACGGCATCAAGCCGCCCGCCCAGGCCGACCTCCAGAATCGCCACATCCAACTTGGAGCGCGCCATCACGTCCAGAATCGCCAGCGTGGAAAACTCGAAATAGGTTAGCGATACTTCAGTTTCATGCTGGCAGCGGGCGCTTTCCACCGCTTCGAAAGAAGCTATCAATTGCGCGGCATCGACCGGCTCGCCATTGAGGCGCAGGCGCTCTTCAAAGTGCACCAGATGGGGCGAGGTGTAGACCCCGGTGCGGTAGCCAGCTTGCAACAGGATCGATTCCAGCATGGCGCAGGTCGAGCCCTTGCCGTTGGTGCCGGCCACGGTGATGACCGGGCAGTCAAAGCGGATTTGCATGCGCTGGGCCACAGCGCGCACGCGTTCCAGGCCCAGGTCGATGCTTTTGGGGTGCAATTGCTCGCAATGGGCGAGCCAGTCGGGCAGGGTGTGGATAGGGGTTTTCATACGGATGCAGATTGTCGCCGAGCGCGGCTGGCGAGCCCACCTGACCTAAAATCACTAGCTTACGTCGGTTTAACCACGTCCCGTCCGCTTTGGCGCCTTATTTAACCTGTACTTCCTCCCGCACACCATGAGCACCACCCAGATCGACGGCGTTTCCGTCAACACCCAGGCCAGCGTCTATTTCGACGGCAAGTGCATCAGCCACGGCATTACGCTGGCCGATGGCACGAAAAAATCGGTGGGCGTGATCCTGCCCGCCACGCTGAGCTTCAGCACCGGCGCGCCGGAAATCATGGAATGCGTGGCCGGCAACTGCGAATACAGGCTGGCCGGCACCGACACCTGGCTCAAATCGTCGGCCGGAGAGCAGTTCAGCGTGCCCGGCAACGCCAAGTTCGATATCCGCGTGACCGAGGCCTACCACTACATCTGTCATTTCGGCTGATTAAAGCTACTGCGGAGTCGTGATGCGTCGTTGCAGCCCCTAGCCTGACGACTCCTCGCTACGCTTTTTTAAAACAACTTACACATTTTTATGTCCACCATTCTCCAAAACATTCCCGTCGGCCAGAAAGTCGGCATCGCCTTCTCCGGTGGCCTGGACACCAGCGCCGCCCTGCACTGGATGCGCAACAAGGGCGCCATTCCCTACGCCTACACCGCCAACCTGGGCCAGCCCGATGAGGCAGACTACGGCGAAATCCCGCGCAAGGCGATGGAATACGGCGCTGAAGCTGCGCGCCTGATCGACTGCCGCAGCCAGCTCGCGGCCGAGGGCCTGGCCGCGCTGCAAAGCGGCGCCTTTCACATCTCGACCGCCGGTGTGACCTATTTCAACACCACGCCGATCGGGCGCGCCGTTACCGGCACCATGCTGGTGGCGGCCATGAAAGAGGACGACGTCAACATCTGGGGCGACGGCAGCACCTTCAAGGGCAATGACATCGAGCGCTTTTACCGCTACGGCCTGCTGACCAACCCGGCCTTGAAAATCTACAAGCCCTGGCTGGATCAAGCCTTCATTGACGAGCTCGGTGGCCGCGCCGAAATGTCGGCCTTCATGACCCAAGCCGGTTTCGGCTACAAAATGTCAGCCGAAAAAGCCTACTCGACCGATTCCAACATGCTGGGTGCCACCCACGAAGCCAAGGATCTGGAGTTCCTCAGCACCGGCATGCAAATCGTCAAACCGATCATGGGCGTGGCGTTCTGGAAGGATGAAGTCGAAGTCAAACGCGAGCAAGTTTCCGTGCGCTTTGAGGAGGGCTGCCCGGTTGCCCTGAACGGTGTCGAGTTTCCCGACCTGGTGGAACTGATTCTGCAAGCCAACCGCATTGGCGGACGCCACGGTCTGGGTATGAGCGACCAGATCGAGAACCGCATCATCGAAGCCAAGAGCCGCGGCATCTACGAAGCCCCCGGACTGGCGCTGCTGTTTGCCGCCTACGAGCGCCTGGTAACCGGCATCCACAACGAAGACACCATTGAGCAATACCGTGAAAATGGCCGAAAACTGGGCCGTCTGCTGTACCAGGGCCGCTGGTTTGACTCGCAAGCCATCATGCTGCGCGAAACCGCCCAGCGCTGGGTGGCACGCGCCGTGACCGGCGAAGTCACACTGGAACTGCGCCGTGGCAATGACTATTCGATTCTCAACACCGAGAGCCCCAACCTCACCTACGCCCCTGAGCGCCTGAGTATGGAAAAGGTGGAAGACGCGCCGTTCTCGCCGCAGGACCGCATCGGCCAGCTCACCATGCGCAATCTGGACATTGTGGACACCCGCGCCAAGCTGGGTATTTACGCCAAGGCGGGTTTGTTGTCACTGGGCGAAGGCGGGGATTTTCTCCACCTGCGCAACGTCAGCGACAAATAATCCGGTTCAGTGGGCGCGCTGGCGTATGCCCAGCACGCCGTGATCGGACTGGTTTCGCGTGAGGTATTCCTGCGCGATCGGGCGCAGTGCCGAGGGCGTGATCCCCAGTGACTCCAGCCCTGGCAATTTGCCAGAGGCTACGTTGTCAACGCGCATGGAGTCGAGATTGTCCCGGCTCATCTTGGGCGTGCCGGGCGCCAACTCCATCAGCCGCGCCTGCAATCGACCGGCCCACTCCGGCAGCTCCAGCACCGGGCGGCCAAGGCCACCGCGAATGCCGCTCAATTGGGCTGCCAAATGCACCAAATCCTCCAGTTCGAACACCTCGGGGCCGCACAGTTCTAAAATCCGCGGCGCTGCATCTGCAGGGGCCATGCCGCCGCGCTCCAGACAACTCACCACGGCCGCGGCCACATCCTCAACCCAGACTGGTTGAAAACGCGCATGCGCGCCTGCCAAGGGCATGACGGGAAGCACACGCTGCAACTCAGCGAAAACGTTGAGGAATTTATCTTCTGCACCAAAAATCACGCTGGGCCGAAGCAAGGCCAATTCAAAGGCGGAATTCAGCCCGGCACCAGCAGCTTCAATTAACGCCGCCTCGCCAGCCCCTTTGCTGCGAAGGTACATGGAGGGTGCAGCTTGCGGATTGTCGGCATTGGCCCCCAGCGCGCTCAGATGCACCAGCTTCCTGACCCCTGCAGCCTTGCAGGCACGCGCCAGTTTTTTAGGCAATTCAAGATGGACCCGATCAAATTGCGCTTGATCGCCCTGCAAGATGGCCACCAGGTTCACGACCGCATCGTGTCCGGCAAGCGCGTGCGTCAGGGCAGCCTCATCGTGCACATCGACCTCCAGCAGGGTCAAATTTGGCAAGGTCAGCAAGTTTTGAGCATTGGCCATGCGGCGCGTCAACACCGTCAGGTGCCACTCATGGGCGACCAATTTCTCGCAGACATGCAGACCAACAAACCCGGAACCACCCAAAATTAGAACTTTTTTCATACCCCGAATTTAGTCCTTTGCCAATAAGCCGCAAGCGCGTTGGATCAATAAGCCCACAAAAAAATTACACGACCACCGGCTCGGGCTCGAGCATGATGCCAAAGCGCTCGTAGACGCTGGTTTGAATCGCCTTGGCCAGCGTCATTACCTCGCCGCCGGTGGCGTCACCCCGATTCACCAGCACCAGCGCCTGCTTTTCATAGACCCCCGCCTGCCCCACCGACTTGCCGCGCCAGCCACAGGCGTCGATCAGCCAGCCAGCCGCCAGTTTGACGCTGCCGTCGGGCAGGGGGTAATGCACCAGCTTGGGGTCGCGGGCGATGATGTCGGCACACTGCTCCCGGCTCACGGTCGGATTCTTGAAAAAACTACCGGCATTGCCGATCAGTTCAGGGTCCGGCAGCTTGGCGCGACGAATCTCGCAGACCCAGTCAAAAATCTGCTGCGCGCTCGGGCGGGTGCAGCGCTGCTCGATCATTTTCTTGTCCAGGTCGGCATAGCCCAGCACCGGCTTCCAGGCTTTGGGCAGGGCAAAGCGCACGCGCAAAATCAGCGTTCGATGCTGCAGACCCACGCCCTGGTGCGTGCCGGCGCCGGCACTGGCGCTATCGGCCGCACGGCCATGCTTGAACACCGAATCGCGGTAGCCAAACCCGCATTGCGCGGCGTTCAGCGTGAACTGCTGCCCGGTGTGCAGGTCGACCGCATCCAGCGCGTCAAAGCGGTCCTGCAACTCCACGCCGTAGGCGCCCAGGTTTTGCACCGGGGATGCCCCCACCGTGCCCGGAATCAGCGCCAGGTTTTCCAGCCCCGGGTAGCCCTGTGCCAGCGTCCAGGCGACGAACTCGTGCCAGTTTTCGCCGGCACTGGCCTCCACAATGAAGGCTTTGGCGGTTTCTTGCACCAGCCGCCGGCCCATGAGCTCGACTTTCAGGACCAGCGCCTTGACATCGCCCGTGAGCACGATGTTGCTGCCACCGCCCAGCACGAATTTGGGGGTGCCGCTCCACGCGGGATCGGCCAGCAACTCGTGCAAGTCGGCTGCACTGGCAATGCGCACCAGGGCATGGGCCTTGGCCACGATGTGGAAGGTGTTAAAAGCCTGCAGCGGGACGTTTTTCTCGACTAACATGGCGGGATTGTCGCATTGGGGGCTGTCGGCCCCCGCGCAGGTCAGGTCGGTCGTGGCCTTATCCATCAACTCGCGCGCAACCCAAGACCGACACGGGTCGCGCAAAACTCAGCGGCCCCCTAAAATGCCCTCTTTTGATACCGTTTGCGACGCCAATATGGTCGATGTAAAACACGCGGTGGAAAACACCACCAAGGAAATCACCACGCGTTTTGATTTCAAAGGCACGCCCGCCTCGATTGAACTCAAGGACAAGGAAATCACCCTGATTGGCGACGCTGATTTTCAACTGACCCAGATCGAAGACATTCTGCGCAACAAGCTCACCAAGCGCGCTGTCGATGTGCGCTTTCTTGACCTGGGCGACGTGCAGAAAATGGGCGGCGACAAGGTCAAGCGCGTCATCAAGGTGCGCAGCGGCATCGAGACCGAAGTGTCCAAGAAGATCCAGCGCCTGCTCAAAGACAGCAAGCTGAAAGTTCAAGCTGCCATTCAGGAAAGCAAACTGCGGGTCACCGGCGCCAAGCGCGATGACCTGCAAGCGGCGATGGCCTTGATCAAGAAAGAAATGACCGACATGCCCTTGAGTTTCGACAATTTCCGTGACTGATGAAAGTTGTCGTGGCGAGATGACGCGCGCCCGTTAACCGATGATCCTCGAACAACGCGATTGAACCTAGAAACCGCAGTTGACCGCTCATTTCCGCTTGCAAGGCCGCATGAACACTCACTTCTGTACCCA
>JAKFXU010000214.1 GCA_021731215.1 Rhodoferax sp. | reverse complement strand
CGCGCCAGTTGGCCAAGCGCCAACTGACCTGGCTGCGCTCCATGCCCGAGCGCCGCGTGGTGGCCTGCGATGACCCCAGCGCCCTGCCCCAGGTGCTGGCCCTGGCGCGGGCGTTTGCACAGGGCCGGCCATGAGCCTGGTGGTCACCGATTTAAGCAAGCACTACGGCGCGCTGCCGGTGTTCAGCCAGGTGTCACTGAACGTGGCAGCAGGCGAGTTTGTCGCCATTGTGGGGGAGTCCGGCGTGGGTAAATCGACCCTGCTGAACTGCATGGCCGGGCTTGACAGTTGGGACAGCGGCTCGGTGCAGCTCGACGGGCTGGACCTGGGCCGCATGAACGACGACCAATTAGCCCGCCTGCGCCGCGAGAAGATCGGCTTTGTGTTCCAGGCCTTTCACGTACTGCCGCATTTGAGCGTGGCGCAAAACGTGGCGCTGCCGCTGCTGCTGCTGGGCCAGCCCGACGACGCCCGCGTGCAGGCCATGCTCGATGCCGTCGGCCTGGGCGGGCTGGGCGCGCGCCTGCCGCAACAGCTCTCGGGCGGGCAACTGCAGCGCGTCGCCATTGCGCGCGCGCTGGTGCACCGCCCCAGCCTGCTGCTGGCCGACGAGCCGAGCGGCAACCTCGACCCCGGCACCGCCGCCAAAGTGATGGATGCGCTGATCGCGCAGGCGCGCCAACACCAGGCCGCGCTGGTGCTGGTGACCCATTCGCAAGCGGCCAGTGCGCGCGCGGACCGGGTGCTGACGCTGACCACCGCTGGACTCAGCCCGGTTGAGCCGAGTGCAGCGCCATGCAAGCCTTGATCCATTTTTGCGCGCCACAGGAGGCGACCGGGTCAGCGGGCCTTGGGGCGCTCAGGCGCGCATCTGGCGTTCGCGCGTTCCCTCGCTGACGATCGCGCCCACCAGCAAACCGAGCTCCTGCGCCAGGATGTCGAGCACATCATCGAGCGTCACCACGCCCATCAACTCATCCTGGGCGCCAACCACCGGCACCCGCCGCACGCCCTTGCGCCGCATGGTGCGCATCAGGTCGATCAAGGAATCGTCCTCGCGCGCCGTCACCAGGTCGGTGCTCATCACGTCCTCCACGCACAAGCTCCTTGGGTCGAGGTCGGCGGCCAGCACGGCGGTCACGATGTCGCGGTCGGTCAGCAGCCCCACCACGACGCGCAAGCCGTCCACTTCGTCCACCACCACCAGACAGCCGACATGGTTCTCGCGCATCAGTCGCGCCGCCCCGTTCAAGCTCGTGCGGCGAAACGCGATGGTCACGCTGCGGGTGCATATCTCACCGGTGGTCAAACGTTCATTCATATCTTTCTCCTTGTGTTTCTGGCGCCCCGCCTGCGACCTTGGATGCCGTGGGCAGCGGCTCGCCCGGCTGATCGTCCGGGGGCTCAGTCTGAGCCCGCAACGGCACGGCATGCTGCTTTTCCTGCCCGCGGCGCCGGTGCACCACGTCCTGCAACTGACGCTTCATGTTGTCGAACGCATCGCGCAAGGCCACATAGGTATCTTCGTTCTGGACCCGGTTCACCACCAGTTCGTGTCCCGGCAAAGTCAGGTCGATGCGCACGCCAAAAGGGCGCCCTTGGTGCTTGTGCTTTTGCTCCAGGTCGAGGTAGATCCGGCAACTCATGATGTCGGAGGCGAACAACTCAAGTTTGTGCGCGTGAGCACGCGTACAAGCCTCAAGTGCATCGGAATGCTCCATATTGTGAAATTGAATTTGAACCGGAAGCTTCATCGTCACCCCCTTTGTTAGCCTACGTCTGCATTGTGCGCAGCGCCACAGCCCATCCCTTGCGATTTGTCAATCGATTGCTGACCATCACCCATATGGGCTAGCCAACATTACCCTTCGCGGTGATAGACGCAGCGCGACCGCTCCTCAAGAATCAGGACGTGCAATGGGCGCAGTGCCTGTTGCCTGGGGATGGCCACGCTTTCCCCTCACAATATCAGGCTGTAATCAATCAACGGAGATTAATCATGGAATTCAGCAAGGAATTTGACGCATCAGGCCTGGCCTGCCCGCTGCCCATCGTAAAGACCAAAAAGGCGCTGACCGACATGGCATCCGGACAGGTGCTGCGCGTCATCTCCACCGACCCCGGCTCGGTCTGCGACATGGTCGCGTTTGCCGAGCAAACCGGCCACGCCCTGTTGGAGCAAGCCACTGAAAACAGCAAGTTCGTGTTCTACATCAAGAAAGCTTGAACGCGCAGCTCAATACACTCCGGAACACACGCATGGCAAGCAAAAAAATGGCGCTCATCGCCACCAAAGGCGCGCTGGACATGGCCTATCCGCCCTTCATCCTGGCCTCGACGGCGGCGGCGCTGGGCTGGGAAGTCCAGATCTTCTTCACCTTTTACGGCCTGCAGTTGCTGCGCAAGAACCTCGCTGGCATCAAGATCAGTCCGCTGGCCAACCCGGCGATGCCGATGCCGGTGCCGATACCGGTGATGGTGCAGATGCTGCCGGGCATGGAATCGATGGCCTCGATGATGATGAAGAACAAGATGAAGAAGAAGGGCGTGGCCTCGCTGCAGGAACTGCGCGACATCTGCCTGGAAGCCGACGTCAAGTTCATCGCCTGCCAGATGACGGTGGACCTGTTCGAATTCGAGACCAGCGAGTTCATCACGGACGTTGAGTACGGCGGGGCCGCCATGTTCATGAAGTTCGCCGGCGAGTCCGACGTCTGCCTGTTCATTTAAGAACACCCGGCGGCCTGAATCGGGGCCGTCGATCAGCGCTTCGATCTCCCGGCAGCCGGCAGCCAAAGCGGCTTTTTACCTTTGCAAGGCGGCCCTCCGGGTAGGGTGGGCAAAGCCCAGCATGCCCACCCTGCGGGACTGACCCGCGACCCGAATATCACGCAGGTCGGCTTCGGACTTTGCGTTCAGCCGGGGCCGCTTTGGCTTTTACCCCAGAGCGTTGAGCGCCTCCACCGGTGCCACCGCGGTGATGCGGGCCTGCTCGGCTTTGTGATGGTGCGCAACCTGGGCAATGGCATGGTGGCGGCGTTTCGCAACACGCCGGGCATCGATCGGACTCAGTCGTCGCCTCTGGGCTGGGGCGTGCGCACCTGGCACAGCAGGTCTTCGGCCTGCAGTTCGGTGTCGGCAAAAATGACTTTGATTTTTCCCGGCGCATCAGCGGCCTGGGCCGCGCGCAAGGCCTTGGCCTGGCTCGATGCGTCGTTAAAGGTTTTGAACTCGGACAGCTTGTCGAGTTGGGCAAAGGGTTTGATGCGGTAGATGTAGTAGGGCATGGTGCGCTCAAAAGGTGGCGGGCAGAAGTTCAGCGGTAGTGTTTGGAGGCGCGCCGGCGCCCGGGCAAGGCCTTCTGGATGATGACGCCACGCACGGCACTCATATCCTCCAGCGGCGCATCGGCAAAGGCCGGGTTCAGCGGATGCAGCAACCAGCCCGCACCGGCTCGCAGCAGTTGCCGAAAAGTCCATTCGTCCTGCTGCCAGGCCAGCACGTAGGAGCCATCCTGCGCCAGGCCCTCGGGCTCGATGATGATGATCTCGCCCTCCAGAAACTCAGGCGCCATGCTGTGGCCCAGCACCATCAGCGCAAAGGATTCGCCGCCACCACAGTCGGGCACGGCGTCGAGCGCCGCTGGGGATAAGACTTGACCATAGGCGCTCACCGGGGGCGGCGCGGGATCGGTGGGCCGGGGCATATCGGTCACGGTTGGGGGCGCCAAGTTACAGCTCCTGCATGAATATTTGCGCCGCAGCGACACCGGCGGCGCGCAGTTCACCGTGCAGCGTGCTGATAAAACCAGCGGGCCCAGCCAGATAAAAGTCGCAATCAATGTCAAACAAATCGACCCGCATGGCCTGGGCGATCTGTTGCGCGCCGAGCGTGACATCGGCCTGGGTCACCAACTCGTATTCAAACTGGTCGAGCGCCTCGGACCAGGCACGGCACTGGTTGCTGTAGAAATGCCCGTCGCCCTGCGTCGCCAGCCAGAACAGCGACAGCGAGGGCGCGGCGTCCAGTGCCAGCGCCTGTTCGATCAAGCTGCGGATCGGGGCAAATCCGGTGTCGCAGGCGGCGAACACCAGGGGCCGGTGCCCGTCGGCCAGCACAAATTCACCGCTCGGCCCGACCACGGTGACGGCGGCTCCGGGCACAATGTCGCCCGCAAACAGATGCCGCGCCAGCACATCGGACTGGTCGCGCGCAATGAAAAATTGCAGATTGCGGTCATCACACGGGCAACTGGCCACCGGGTAAACGGCGTGCGCATCACCCCGGCCCGGCTGGGTCCAGCCCAGCAACACCGACTGCCCAGCCAGAAAGCGCAGCCGGTGGCTGCGCGGGGTCTGCAAATGCAGCAGCCGGATGTCGGGCGCCAGCGCGCTGACGGCGCGCACCTGGGTCACGATCTGCTGCTCGGGAATGTCCTGCGGGCCACTGGCCTCAAGCATCTCCAGCGTAAGCTCACTGCTGGCGGCGGTGTGGCAGCACATCAGGGTATAGCCCTGGGCTTTTTCCGTTTCGGACAGGGCATAGTCAAACGGCTGGGTTTTGACGACCTCGCCGGCAATCACGCGCACCTTGCACATGCCGCAACTGCCATTGCCGCAGCCGTAGTTGAGTTTGAGTCCGGCATGCAGACCGGACTGCAGCAGATTGGCGTGCCCCTCCACCAAAAACTGGTGGCCGCTGGGGCGCACCGTGACCTGGGCCGTCATGACTTTAAGCATATCGTCCATCACCTCCAGCACATCGACCGACTCGGTGGCCAGGGCCTGCGCCAGGCCCTGCGTCACCTCTTGCTCCAGTTCCTGCCAGGCGGCGTCGCCCGGCCGTTGGGCGACGCGCTGCCTGGTCCGCTGTTGCAGCGCGATCACCAGGGCGTGGTAGCGTTGCAGGTGTTTGCGCACATCGGCGAGTTCCTGGCTTTGCGCAAACAGCCGCTGCGCCAACACTTCCTGACTGGGCAGCAGGCGCTCGCGCACTCTGCGGCCAAAGGACTCGTCCCGGATCTGGGCCACACGCTCCAGCAATCCCGACTCCTCCAGTTGTGCGCCCGGATAGAGTCGCAGCAAGGCGTCGGTTGACACCATGCCGTCATTCAGCACCAGGGCCCCTTCGCGCACCTGCTGCTGCAGCACGCCGCGCGCCACGCCGACCAGTTGAGCCGCCCGCCAAACGCTGACTTGATGTGTCATGGTTGTATCCGCTAGGTTGTTGCCACTGATGGGCGCGCCGGTGCCTGGATGCGATCCAGATAGCGTGCCCGGTACAGCAGCCGGGGTTGCTGAGGGTCGTCGACAAAGCCGGTGCGTTCATGCAGCACGTTGTTGCACACCAGCCCCATGCCGGGCTCGAGCGCCAGGCGCAGCACGGGCAGAGCGTCACGCCTCAGCAATTGCGCCAGAAACGCGACGGCCGCACGCGTGGGTGCATCATCTTTCCACTGGATGCTGCGGGTGCGCGCGGTGTAACGCATGTGCAAGGCGCCGCTTTGCGGATCGACTGAAAACACCGGCCCGGCCTGCGCCGCGCGGGCCACCCCGTCATCGTCAAGTCGCTCGGGAATGGTCATGGCGTCGCTCGCCATGAGGGCGTGCACCCAGTCGGGGTTGGCCTCGCGCACGGCGATGTAGGCCAGCTCGGGGTCCAGCAGGGCGGTCTCGCCGCCGCTGCTGGCCGAGCGCACGCAATGCAGGATCATGGCGCGGATCGGTCGCGCCGGCGGCTGGTAGTAGCCATCGGTATGCCACTTGATCGGCCGGTTGGTGTAGGGAATGAAAGCGCCGCGCTGGCCCACCCCGTCCGGCGCGGCCACTTCAATCTGCGAAATGCCGTCTTCGTCGGCCAGCCAGTTGCCATCGAGCCGGTGCAAGCCCAACTGCCGTCCCAGTTGGCGCGGCAGGTTCTTGTCTGCGTCCCGCAGCGGACTGCGGTAGAGCGCCATATTGGCCGTGGCACAGCGTTGCAGCAGCGCCTGCTGCTCGGCCGCGCTCAAGGCGCGCGGGTCGGCCACCTCGACCAGCAGGTCCTGCGCCTGGCGCGGCTGACTGGCGCGCTTGGCGTCGCGCCAGCGCCGGTAGTCGGCCTCGCATTCCAGCTTGAACGGCGTGCGCAGCATGGCTTGTTACTCAGTCGCCGGACATCGCCGTGCGCGCGCTGCGCGCTGCCCGCGGCTCGGTCGACAGCACACCCTGCATGGCGCTCTGCAGGATTTGCACTGCATCAGGGACTTCAGCGGCCATGATCTGATCGACCACCCAGCGCTGGTCCTTGGCCGGCATGAGGGCCTCGATGCGGTGCCCCAGATAGCGCACAAAGGCAAAGTCCGGCCCCTGCGCGTCAAAGCCAAAATCGGCGTAATGGTCGGCCAGCTCGTTGAACAGGTCGATGAATTCGTCGTAATGGCTGATTTGGCCGGCCGGCGGCGCACCCAGCAAGGTGTCCTCGTTGTCCTGCAACACCTCGGCCACGCGCTGCACCAGCGCCGTGATGAACTCGGCGCGCCCCGCCGGCCCCATGGACTCGTAGGCCATGCGGTCGAGCACCTGGGTCAGGAACACCAGCACCTCGCGCGTGAAGGCAAAGTACTGCGGCCCGACCTCGATGTCAAAGTGGGCCGAGCGCATCTGCTTGAGCATGTTTTGCGCCACGCGCCAGGCGATGAAGGCCATCGCGCTGGCGGTTTGCTGCGGCGTCTTGGCGCTGCCCGATTGGAACCACTGGCTTTTGATTCTCATGGGTACTGAGCTCGGTAGAGAGGCTGCCGCCGCGCCGGGCCGCCCCAAGCAAGGCACGGCCCCCTCGGGGCTGGAGCCTGCGGCTCCAAGCCTGCTTGAGCAGGCTTGGACAGGCGACAGAGGCGAAGCGTCTCGC
>JAKFXU010000366.1 GCA_021731215.1 Rhodoferax sp. | reverse complement strand
TTCTTGCGTGTACCCCTAGGTGTACCCCAGACTGTTTTTCAACTGCAGTCTCTCCAGGGGTACACCATGGGACAGCTCAACGAGCTACAGATCAAGGCGGCGCAGCCGCGCGACAAGGAATACATGCTTTCGAATGGGGAGGGCTTGTACCTTCGCGTCAGGCCCAACGGCAAGGTCTGGATCTACCGCTACAAGCAGGCTGGCAAGCAGGCCAAGCTGAGCTTTGGTTCCTATCCAACCGTGTCCTTGGCCGTGGCGCGCAGGAAGGCCCGTGATGAGGCCGAAAAGCGCGCCGGCGGTATTGACCCTAGGGATGCCCGCCGGGAACAGGCAGAGCGCGATAGGGTGGCTCGGCTCAATACGTTCGAGCTGATGGCGCGAGCCTGGCACGCCCAGGCGCAAAAGGACCGCCAATGGTCCGCCGGCTACGCCGAAAAGGTAATGCGGCACCTGGAGCTGCACATCTTCCCGTGGATCGGCTCGCTGATCATGGAGGCAATCAAGCCCACCGAGCTTGTGCGCTGCCTGCATCGCATCAAGGAGCGCGGCAACCTGGAAACGGCACAGCGCGTCCGGGAGGCCGTTCAGCACGTCTTCCAATACGCTGTTGATGTGGGGGCGCTGGAGCCGGCCAAGAACTTCGTGAATAGTCGGACTGGAGGCTTGCCGTCGCCGCGTGCTCGCCACTATGCGGCGATCACCGATCCGCAAAAGCTCGGCCAACTGCTGCGCGACATTCGAGCCTACAAGGGAAATGTCATTACACGCGCTGCCTTGCAACTCTCGCCGCTGCTGTTCCAGCGTCCCGGGCAGTTGCGGCTGGCGCATTGGGAGGATATCGACTTCGAGCGAACCCTCTGGCGGTGCCCTCCCGAAAAGATGAAGCTTGGCGAATGGAAGAAACGGGACATTCGCACGCCGGCACACCTCGTTCCACTGCCGACGCAAAGGGCGCTGCCTCGGCAGCGCCCGCGAGCACGCCGGCGATCGCGTGCTTGACCAGGTGATCGAGCGGTCGCAGCGCACGCAGCCGGAAGTCCAGGAACACCAAGGCTTGCTTGTTGGCGCGGCGCACCTCCTCGTCTAGACGATCCAGGTATTCGTCGATCCGTTTCAGGTCGATGAGGCGTTGGATGTCGCGTTCGAACAGCAGCTCGGCACGCCGCATGTCGCCGCTGGTCCGCTTGGCGCTGTACCAGGCGATCAGCCGCTCGCGCAACTCGGCGGACGTGTGGATGTGTTCCACCGTTTGGATGATTTCTTGCTTGCGCGAAATCGGGTGCTCTCGCGTGCGCAACTCGCCATAGTCGCCGATGAACACCCGCTGGATGAACCGGTCGAAGTAGGTCCGTACGTAGGTGGCGGTTGAAATCGTCGGGTCCATCGAGAGCATCAGCTCGCGCACGCTGTTGCCTGTGTTGCGCACGTGCTCCAGCAGGCTGCGGGTCTGGCTGGCTGCTTCCTGGAGCGTGTCGCCTTCCGCGTTCTCGCGCACGATCAGCCGCAGGTTGGCCTCGATCGAGCGTACCTTGCCGGCGACGAACACCGGGCCGGTTTGGGCAAACTCCACCAGCAGTCCCATGAAATGCGCGACGACGGGCGGCATCGTGACCATCTGCTTGACCCCGCGCAGTTCCACCCGCAGCCAGCCCGCTTCCTTCAACTGGTGGAAGTCTTCGTTCGCACGAATTACCAGCGGCGTCAGAGGGGGCTCAGCATTCGCGGCGGCGGCGCGTGCGTCAAGCGCGGCCAGCTCGTCCTCGATGTCGCGCGCGATCTCGCGCCAGTGGAATCCGTGGCTGGGTGGAAAAGGCGCGTCAGGGCCGAACCGCCGCTCATAAAGCGCACACAGCAATTGCCAGTGCTGCTGACGGTTGGGAGCCGCCAAAGGCGCGAACAGGCGGCTGGGGATGCGCCCGAACAGCCCCCTTTCCGCGGAAGTGACTAGGTCGGGAATAGCCATGGGCGCAGCTCCTCGATGTTGGCCACCGCGATCTGGTAGTCGGGGGGGCGTTGGCGTTCCGGGTCGGCTGCCGCGCGAAGATCCTGGATCAGGTAGGCGACCAATGCCGCCCGGCAGGTTTGCCGACGCGCTGACGTGTTGCCGAAGTTCTCGAATCGAACGACTTCTTCCTGTTTCGGCGTCAGGAGCGGATGGGGCACCAGGAGTACCTCGACTTGCGTGGACCAGGCTGCGTCGTCTTGGTGGCTATGGGTGGCGGCATCGTCGGTCAAGCGCACCCCAACGATCCGGCCTAGGGCGAAGTCACGGAAGTCCTGGTTCTGTCGGCAGTAGCCCCGGACGTGCCACCGCCGGCCCGCGCGCACTAGGTTATGCGGCTCGATCGTGCGTTGATGGGCCTCGGGATGTTTCATCGACCTGTAGGTCAAGACCACTGCCTTCGTATCGCGGATGGCGCGGCGTAGCGTTGCGAAAACAATGGCGGCAGGAACGTTGAAGTCGGGAAACACATGCATTCCCTGCTCACCGTGGGCATGCAGCGACGGGATTCGGGTCAACGCAAGGTATGAAGCGAACGTTTCCTCCGCTCGGGCCTCCTCTTGTCGCGACAAGGTCCGCAGGAACGCAGGAGTGGCAAGGTAGCGGCGCCCGACCGAATCCCAGACCATCCAGTCGGGGCGCAGGTCGCGCAGCTCCCTGATCCATTCGCTGGCTCGTACCGGGCTCAGGTCGAACAGTTCCATCACACGAGCCCGGCCCACCTCGCCCTCCCAGGACAGCAGGATCAGCAGCGGGCGCAGGCGACTGGGAATTCCGTGCTCAGATTTCATACGGAAAATCGTATCATACGGATATTCGTACTGTCTAGCCGCTCCTGCATGGAGCCTGCATCTTTCCGCAGTTCTGTGGGCCTGACGGGCTTGCCGCAGTCGCCTGCACCTGCCGCTGGTGAGCGCCACGACTAGTGAGCGTGGCGCGATCGCCTTGCGAATCGCCCCGTGCCCTAGTGTGGAAGATAAGGGGCACCGCAAGTCGAGGGCGACCGAGAGGGCCGTCAGCTCGCTTTTTCACTCCAAGTCCGCTTTTCAACATTCGTTGGATGCGGTATTTCTGGTGAATGTCCTGGCGAACCGTTGGTAGGGGTTCGGTCGCGGTGAATTGATTGAATAATGCGTCAAAAATATAACAAGGCACTAAAAATCAATTGAAATTCAATCGTTACTCTTGAGATTGATTAGAATATGTGATATTTTTAGTACATGGATAGAACTCCACGACACGCTCTAATCAAGAAGCTCCAGACCAGTCTGCCGCGCGGGACGCCGTTCGATCTGGCCGCTCTGGAGCGCATCGGTATATCTGCCCAACTGGCGGCTCACTACGTTGAAAGCGGCTGGCTGGACCGGTTGGGCCAAGGCGTTTATGCGTTTACCGGTGACACCTTGAGTGCGCATGGCGCGATCAAGTTCCTGCAAACCCGCGTCGCTGGCCTGCATGTGGCTGGCAGGAGCGCACTGGCGCTTCAGGGCGTGCGTCACAACCTCGCGACGCGCGAGGCGCTGGTGCTGTGGGGCGACGTGCGCTTTGTGCTGCCGGTGTGGTTCACTTCCCGATTCCCATCGCGTTACGTGTCGGCCAGGCTGTTCAACTTGCTGGATGGCACGCTTGCCAGCAAAAGTTTGACTACGCCACCGGGTGTGACTGATGGCTTGCGCGTCTCAGTCCCCGAGCGAGCCGTCCTTGAACTGCTTTACGAAGTCGGTACGCATCAGGGGCTGGAGGAGGCGCGCAACCTGTTCGATGGTCTTCGCAACCTGCGCAAAGAAGTTTTGGGCGAGCTGCTGCAGTCCTGTACCAGCATCAAAACCGTTCGCCTGTTCCTGACCTGGGCACGCGAAACCAAGGTGGTCGACGTGGAAGCCCTGCAAACGCAGTACACGCTGCCTGTCGGCAGCGACAAACGATGGATCACCCGCATGAAAGATGGCAACCTGCTGAGCCTGAAACCTCATGGATAAAGCCTACGCCGATACGGTTCGCCTGCTGCTGACAGCCGCGCCCGATGTGTTCGCCAACGATATCTTCGCCATGAAGGGAGGCACAGCCATCAACCTGTTCGTGCAGGACATGCCGCGCTTGTCAGTCGATATCGACGTGGTCTACACGCCGTGGCAAACCCCGCGCGAGCAGGCCTTGAAAGGCATCAGCGACGAACTCGATGCCATTGCCGGCCGGCTGGGCCGATTGGGTCTCGCCACACGCAAGGTTAATTCCAAGGATCTGGGCGACACCAAGCTGTTGATCGAGAACGCCGAATCCCAGGTCAAAGTTGAAGTCAACGTGGTTTTTCGGGGCACGGTGCTCCCGATCGAGCGCCATCCCTTGAGCCCAAAGACAGCCGCCCTGTTCAGCGTGGCGCTGGAATTGCCAGTCCTGGCGCCCGCGGAGCTGTATGGCAGCAAACTGGTCGCGGCCATGGATCGCCAGCATCCGCGTGACTTGTTTGACGTGCTGAAGATGTTCGAGTCTGGTGGTTTGTCGGACGCGGCGGTGGAATGCTGCGTGACTTACTTGGCCGGGCACAACCGACCCACCCATGAAGTGCTGTTCGGGAACGAAAAAGACATCGCTCATGAATACCACCAGCATTTCGTCGGCATGACCACCGAGCCGGTAAGTCTGGACGCTCTGCTGGAGACACGCGCCAGACTGCGCGCGGAACTTCCGCGACGGCTGACGGGCCAGCACAAACAGCTCCTGACGGGTCTGGCCCGCGCACAGCCGGATTGGACATTGCTCCAATGTTCACATGCGTCTGAACTGCCGGCGCTGCGCTGGAAACTGGGTAACTTGCAGACCTTTAGCCAGCGTCGGCCAGCAGACTTTGAAAAGCAGGCGGCAACGCTGGAGGCCTTGCTGGCCTGAATCCGTGTGCAGTCTGAACCGGAAGACTGCGGGCCGTTGATCGAGGTCGCCCCTTGACCTGGCCAACGAAGCCGACGAACGCGACGACCATGATCAGCGGCCCGAGCGTGGTCCCCTTGCGCCGTTTGGCGTGCTGGAGCGAATGCGAGATAATCCAGTGCAGCAGCGGAAATGTCTGTGGTGCGGAGCCGCAATTTCCGGTTTTCTGCTGGCCGGTTTGGTGTACCCCAGCGTGTACCCCAAGAAATTGGACGGTAGCGAGAATAAGGATTGGCGCGACGAGTGGAGATTTTTTCGATTCCGCCCCAGCCACCATCTTTTCTTCCCAGATAGTCCCAAAACAGCCTAAAGTCCTTGTAAATCAAGGACTTGCAAGAGAAATCAGGCTCAGGCGGACTCATTTAATCCCACATAGTCCCGCACTTGCTTGTACCCCCGCTTGTACCCTAGAGTGATCCCTGTCTTGATCATCTCTGTCTATGCGGTCATGGCGCAGGGTCAGAGCCACGATGGGCCGGTCGTTGTCCAACATGGCCGCACCGTCAAGGAAAGTCCTTTAAACCGAGTGTTCAAGCAGTGGGCCAGCATCTTCAACAACGACGCCGTCCTCACATCGGCCTTGCTTGACCGCCTGCTTCACCACGTTGAGACCGTGCGGATCGAGGGCAAGAGCTATCGTTCAAAAGACCAGATCGAGATCTGACACCCCCGGTCAGCTCACGCACCTATTTTCCCGAAATAACCTCTCAAACCCCGGCCAATCCATCGGCATTTTGAGACCGGCCAAATTCATGCATGTTCGCTCCGGCGGCCACATCCACCGCTCCCCGATGTTTGCCTTCGGCCTGACGCGCTGCGCTTGCCAAACAACCGTTCACAAAAAAATCCAGAAAGGCCGGGGAGAAGTTACCAAGAAAGGAAGTCAGAACCAGTCAGACCAAAGAGTTGATAATTTAGCCGTCCTGCCTGGGGGAATTTGACTGGCCACAGGTGGGGGAATTTGAAGTGGCCATCAGGGCGTTCAACGTGGAGTACGTGGTCACCCGGCTCGACGTGGCGGGCATGAAGGCGCTGCTGCTCAAGCTCGATTTTATGCAGCGTATCGCGCGTGGCGAACACGCGGTGGCGGAGGACTAAGCTCCACAAGGTGTAATATCCACATGTAATCTTACATTTGGAGTCAGCCATGAGCGTCACCGCAAAACTTTTCATGAGTGGTCGCAGCCAAGCCATACGCCTGCCAGCCAAGTTGCGCCTACAGGCTCAAGAGGTTCGCATTGAGCAGATTGGCGACGCACTGTGGTTACAGCCCAAAATGGCTGCTAGCAAAGACATGGGTCAATGGCTGCAAAATTTTTATAGCAGTTCGGATGTCTTGCCGCCTGAATTCTTGGCAGACCGTCAAGATGCCCCACCACAAGAGCGCGACTGGACTTGAGTTGCCCCCATGCGCCGCACACTCGACACCAACATTTGCAGCTATATACTGCGCCGTCATCCTGTCAGCATGATTGAGCGCTTTGCTGCGCTTGAACGAGACCAGGTCTGGCTGTCGGCCATCGTGGCGGCTGAGCTGCGCTTTGGCGCAGCCAAATTGGCATCGGCACGATTCAGCGCTGCGGTGGAAGCCTGGTTAGCCGGTTTTGACGTGCGCCCCTGGCCACTGGAGGCCACGCACTTTTACGCCCAACTCCGTACCACCCTTGAGCGCTTGGGCAAGCCGGTGGGCGCAATGGACATGTTGATAGCCGCCCACGCCATGGCCGAAGACAGCGCCATCATCACCAACAACGCCCGAGAGTTTCACCGCGTGCCAGGCCTGGCGGTGGAAGAGTGGGCCATTGATTCATGACGAACAGATGCGGCAGCCGACTACAGCATGCCCAATGTGTCGATCTGTGGCCTGAGACCTTGCAGGCGATTGGCGTTGTGCGCTCGCGTGTGCTTTTGCAGGCGGTGGGCAAACTGGTTGCCTTCATCTACCGGCGCTGTGATTTGATCCTGGCGCAGTCCAAAAG
>JAKFXU010000365.1 GCA_021731215.1 Rhodoferax sp. | reverse complement strand
TGAGCCGCCCTTGGGCGCTCTGGCGGCGTTGCTCCGCCTTGCGGGCAGTAGCCCGCCGCGTTGTCACGCCTTGCCAGAACACCCCATGACGACCCACTCGGGCACGTCCAACTGCGGTTTCTAGGTTGAATCCGGAAGTCTATTTACGCCGATCAGGTCCATCGTTGCGTTTACTCAATTCACAATCTCCAGTCGTCAAATTTAATTCTCCTCACATTGTTCGCACCCTGGCCATGAAAACACTTGCCCCCGCACTCCTGCTTTGCTGGCTCAGCGCCCTGCCAGCGCACGGCCAGAGCCAGCGCGGCGTCACGACTGATCTCGACGGGGCCGGCCGCCAGGGCGAGATGGCGCGACTCGCCCAGCGCCAAAGCGACCAACGGTTTGAAGCCGCCGATGAGGACAAGAATGGGGTGCTGTCGCGCGCCGAAGTCGCCAATCACCTTCCCTTCTTCGAGCAGAATTTCGAGCGCTACGACAAGAACAAGGACGGGGTGCTGAGCTGGGAAGAGTTCGTTGGCCACGGCCGGTGGAAGCGCCAGCTCCAGCAGCAGTAGGCGCATAGTGCGCCGGCTAAGTTTCGGATCGGCCCGCCAGCCTGGGCGGCGCTCAATTGATTCACAGCGCACACGACCTGAACCCGGCAAAAATATCGTCGCGCTCAGGCCGGTAGAAGTTGCGGTATTTGGGGTTTTTCATGCGGGCACGGGTGGCAAACGAGGCGCCGCGCAACACCTTGTGCGTGCCAAACCAGGGCTCGGAGTAATCGCGGTAGGGGTCGGCCGCGAAGCCGGGATAGGCCCCGAACGTGGTGCCGGTCCACTCCCAGACCTCGCCCCAACGAAATCCGCGCCGCGCGGCAGTATGCGCCGCCACCTCCCACTCCACTTCTGCGGCCAAGCGCCGCCCGGCCCAGCGGCACCAGGCGTCGGCCTCCCACCAGCTCACGTGCATGGCGCTCTGGCCACCCGCCATGCGCATGGGCTTGCCAAAACGGGTTTGCATCACGGCGCCGCTGGCCACCCCGATCTGCTGCACGTAGCGCGGACCGCGCCGGCCCTCGGTGGCGATTTTTTCCTGCAACCATTGCCAGCCCGCCGGCTGCCAGAGCTCGGCGCGGTCGTAGCCCCCGTCATCAACAAACTCGACGAACTGAGCCCAGTTGACGGCCTGCGCGTCGATCTCGAACTCGGGCACCGCCACCTCGTGCTGCTGGCGCTCGTTGTCGAAGCTGAATCCCCCGGCGTCGGCGCTGCCAAGCTGCCAGCGTGTGGCGGGAATCAACAGCGGTTCGCGCTGCGGCCCCGGCCCCGGCGGCTGCAGGGCCAGCGGCAAACCCAGCGTCTGCCCCATGTAAACCAGGGCCTCGCCGTGCATGTCCTCATGAAACAGGGCGAGCCGGTAAAAGTACAGAGCGTCGTCGTCGTCCGCGGCCTGGTCCAGCAGTTCCAGCGTCAGCTCCAGGGTGTCCAGCAAATAGGTCCGGATACCACTCAGGTCCGGCAAATCGAGCGTCCAGCGGCTGTCATGCGGCACCTGGGACGAGTCCCACCAGCGGTCAGCATCGGGCACGATGGACGGCAGCCGGGCTGCGTCGGGCGGGCAGGCCGGCCCGCAATGACGTTGCAGGTTGCGCCCAATCCACCACTCCTGAAACCAGCCAACATGACCCAGCTCCCACAAGGGCGGGTTAAGTTCAGGCAACATGGGCACCCGTAATTGAGTCGCGCCCAAAGCCTGCTGATACTGTGACAACAAATACAGGCTGTGGTTGCGCGCATCCATCAGGGCCAGCGACAGCAGTTCCCGCCCGGCGTGACGCATGGCAGGCGAGTCGATGGAGGGTGAACTGCTGCTGTACATGGTGTCTGCCTTCATTATTGCCCGCAGGAGCGGTGCGGATGCGGCTGTTGCCGCCCCTGTCTCATCCGTATTTACCCTTGCATAAAACAGCCAGCCCGTCAGGTATTTATCAGTCACGAAGCGTTACGCTCAGGGCTCGTGCCAATTGGCTTGCCGCCCGAAGTAAGCCAACGCCAATCGCCCCGATGGCAGCGCAGTTTCAAAAATGATGGAGACACCATGAACCCTCTTCTTTCGCTGTCCCGCCTGATCGACATGATCAGCACCGGGATTGGCAAACTCACCATGTGGCTGATCCTGGCCACCACCCTCATCAGCGCCGGCAACGCCATCGTGCGCAAGGCCTTTGACATGAGCTCCAACGCGCTGCTGGAAATCCAGTGGTACCTGTTTGCGGCGGTGTTCATGCTCGGCGCTGGCTACGGTTTTCTGAAAAATTCTCATGTCCGCATTGACTTTATTTCATCGCGCCTGTCGGATCGAACCCGCAACTGGATTGATGTGCTGGGCATCGTCTTGGTGCTGCTGCCGTTTTGCACCCTGCTGATCACCTTGAGCTGGCCCTTCTTTCTGGGCGCGTACCAAAGCGGCGAAATGTCGCAAAACGCGGGCGGCCTGATCCGCTGGCCGGTCTACCTGCTGGTGCCGCTGGGGTTCACGATGCTGATGCTGCAGGGTATCTCCGAACTGATCAAGCGCATCGCCTATCTGCGCGGTTTGATCGACGACCCGATTGGTGGCGAGTCCGCCAAATCGGATGAACAAAAACACCTCGAAGAACTAGAGCGCATCGCCGCGGCCCGCCTGGCAGGAGAAAAATAAAATGGAAGCCACTTTCCTCGCACAAAACTTTGTGCCCCTCATGTTTGCCGGACTCTTCCTGCTGCTGCTGACCGGCTTTCCGGTGGCCTTCGGCCTGGCCGCCACCGGACTGGCCTTTGGTTTCATCGGCATGGAGGCCGGGCTGTTCCCGGCCAACCTGTTCCAGGCCCTGCCCTCGCGCATCTTCGGCATCATGCAGAACGACACGCTGCTGGCGATTCCCTTCTTCACCTTCATGGGCATCATTCTGGAGCGCTCCGGCATGGCCGAGGATCTACTGGAAACGGTGGGCCAGGTGTTTGGCCCCCTGCGCGGCGGCCTGGCCATCGCCGTGATTCTGGTCGGTGCACTGCTGGCCGCCACCACCGGCGTGGTCGCCGCCGCTGTGATCTCGATGGGCCTGATCTCGCTGCCCATCATGCTGCGCTACGGCTACAGCCGGGTCATCGCCACCGGCGCCATCACCGCCTCGGGCACGCTGGCGCAGGCCATTCCGCCCTCGCTGGTGCTGATCGTGCTGGCCGACCAGCTCGGCCGCTCGGTCGGTGACATGTATGCCGGCGCGCTGGTGCCGGGCCTGCTGCTGGTAGGCTTGTACATCCTGTTCATCGTGATGGTGGCCATCTTCAAGCCCAAGCTGGTGCCGCCACTGCCGCCCGAGGCCCGCATCTACAAGGAAGGCAATGGCGCCTCCGGCCATAAATCGCTGCTGTTTCTGGTGCTGTTGTGCGCCGTGGCCGGTGTCGCCTGGGCGCAAGTCCACAACACGCTGCTGACCGCCTGGCTGGAGCGCCCGCTGCCCGCTGCCAAGGATGAAATCATCATTCTGTCGCTCACACTGGCCTCCCTCTTGGGTCTGGCCCTGGCCACGGTCAACCACCTGACCGGCATGGGCCTGCTGTCCAAGCTGGCCGAGCGCGTGACCTTCGTCCTGATGCCGCCGCTGATTTTGATCTTTCTGGTGCTGGGCACCATCTTTTTGGGCGTGGCCACCCCGACCGAGGGCGGCGCCATGGGCGCTTTGGGTGCCCTGATTCTGGCTATCGTCAAACGCCGCCTGACCCTGCCGCTGATGAAGCAGGCGCTGGAAAACACCGCCAAGCTGGCCTCTTTTGTGCTGTTCATCCTGATCGGCTCCACCGTGTTCAGCTTCACCTTCAACGCCGCCGACGGCCATATCTGGGTCGAGCACCTGTTCAAGGGCATCCCCGGCGGCGCCTGGGGCTTCTTGATTGTGGTCAACATCCTGGTGTTCATCCTGGGCATGTTCATCGACTTCTTCGAGATCGCCTTCATCGTGATCCCCTTGCTGGCGCCGGTGGCCGAAAAGATCCTGCCGGGACTGGTGCCGGGCATGACGCCCGATGACGCCATGATCTGGTTTGGCGTGATCATCGCCATGAACCTGCAGACCTCGTTCTTGACGCCACCCTTTGGTTTTGCCCTGTTTTACCTGCGCAGCGTGGCGGCCAAAACCGACTACAAGGACCGCGTCACCGGCGCCCTGATCCCGGCGGTGACGACGGCGCAGATCTACAAGGGATCGATTGCCTTCATCGTGCTGCAGTTGGTCATGGTGGCCTCCATCATGTTGTTCCCCAACTTGGTAACCGGCGGCATTGAGCACACCGAAAAGCTCAGCGCCGAACAGGTGCTGGAGCAGCTTGAAATGCCCAAGTCAGAGCAGGAGCTCAAGGACGAAGCCGAGGAAGCCAAGGCAACCAAGGAAGCCGAAGAGAGCCTGACCAAGCCTGGCGAGGCCAAGCCTGCCGACACCAAGGAGGACGACCCCATGAAAGCCTTGCTGGAAGCGACGCAGAAGGATGCCAAAAAGCCCTAGGATTTTCCAACTCAACCAATGCAAAAGGGGCCAAACGGCCCCTTTTTCATCATCACTACAGAGCCCCGTAGGGTGGGCAAAGCGCAGCGTGCCCACAGTACCAGCCAACAAGGCAGCGGCCAACTGAGTGGCGCATCCTGAAGACGCACCCTGTCTTGTGCGTGCGTGGGCACGCTGCGCTTTGCCCACCCTACGGGCGCGACGGCAAAGTGTCTCCTGGACTGCCGGGCGCGCGCCTTCGGCGCACAGCCCATTGAGCCTTCATGCGCTGATTGACCCGAGTCGTTACTTTTTGCCTGCTGAAAAACAAAGCCGCAAAAAAACCCGCCGCAGCGGGTTTTTCAGGAGCGCAGCGGTTTACAGCTTTTGCGCTTGCATGAATTGGTCGAAACGCATTTCAGTGAAACGGAACCACAGGTTCTGGTCACGGCGGAACTTTGACCAGTCTTCAAAGATGACTTTCCAGTCCGGGTTGCTGGCGCTGATTTCGTCGTACAGCCCGGTGGCCTGCTTGAAGGCCTCTTCCATCACGTCCTTGGGGAAAGGCAGAACCTTGACTTTGGCCGCCACGAGCTGCTTGAGCGCCTCGGGGTTCCTGGCATCGTACTTGGCCTGCATGTCGGTGTGGGCAAAAGCGGCTGCCGCTTCCAGAATGGCCTTGTTCTCTGGCGAGAGTTTGTCGTAAGCGGTCCTGTTGACGAAGGCGTCGAGCTGCGGACCACCTTCCCACCAGCCGGGATAGTAGTAAAACGGCGCCACCTTGTTGAAGCCCAGTTTCTGGTCGTCATACGGACCAATCCACTCGGCGGCATCGATCGTGCCTTTTTCCAGTGCCTGGTAGATTTCGCCGCCCGGAATGTTTTGCGGCACCACGCCCATGCGGCCAAGCACCTTGCCAGCAAAGCCGCCAGCGCGGAACTTCAGGCCCTTCAAGTCCGCCTTGGACTTGATCTCCTTGCGGTACCAGCCGCCCATTTGAGCACCGGTGTTGCCCATCGGGAAATTGACAATGTTGTACTTGGCGTAGAAATCGCGCATCAGCTTGCCACCGTTGCCCTGGTACATCCAGGCCGTCATCTGGCGGCTGTTCAGGCCAAAGGGAATGGCGCAGCCAAGGGCAAACGCGTCGTTCACGCCAAAGAAGTAGTAAGGCGCGGTATGCACCATCTCGGTGGTGCCCTTCTGGATGTTGTCAATCATGCCGGCGATCGGCGGCATTAGCTCGCCAGCCGGGTGGATCGAGATCTGGAACTTGCCGCCCGACATTTCGCTGACCTTCTTGGAAAAGGTCTCGGCAGCGCCGAAAATGGTGTCCAGCGCCTTGGGGAAACTGGAGGCCAGGCGCCAGCGAATGGCTTCCTGGGCATGTACGGCAGGCGCTGCACCAGCGGCCAGCACGCCGGCAATGCCGGCGTTTTTAATTACGGAACGACGATCCATTTGGTTCACTCCTGGAGTTTTTGATTGAAAATATCGCGGTGCGGTCATGCACAACGATGACTGATGATAGTCAAGCTGCATTGTAGGAAGCTGCACAACCCCATCTGTGGGGGTTTTCCCTTGCAGAGCTGACGGCAAGCTGTCACTTCATTCCTCGGGGCTGACCGCCAGGCGTAGGGTGGGCAAAGCGCAGCGTGCCCACGGACTGGTTTGTTGGAACGGATTGAAGTTGGTGGGCACGCTGCGCTTTGCCCACCCTACAACTCACAAGACACGTGAAAATAGTTCAGGCTGCGGCCTTGAGAGCAGGTCTGTGCCCCTGCAGCAAGACGTCAAAGCGATCCCGGATCGAAGCCTCGATGCCGCCCGCATCAAGCCCCTGCAAGGCCAGCAGTTGGGCCGGATCGCCATGCTCGATGAATTCATCTTGCAGCCCCAGTTGCAGCACGGGCTTGGCCAGCCCCGCCGCGTGCAGCGCCTCCAGCACGGCGCTGCCGGCGCCACCCAGGAGGGCACCCTCTTCCACCGTGACCAGGCCTTCATGCTCGGCCGCCACCTGCAGCAGCAGTGCCAGATCGAGCGGCTTGGCCCAACGCATGTTGACCACCGTCGCACCCAGCACCTCGGCCGCTTGCAGCGCCGGGTAAAGCAGCGTGCCAAAGGCCAGAATGGCGACACCCTTGCCGCTGCGCCGCAGCTCGCCACGGCCAAAGGGCAGTGCCTCCAGGCCAGCTTGCACCGGCACGCCGGCACCGGCGCCGCGCGGGTAGCGCACCGCCACCGGGTGCGCCTGCGCAAACGCGGTTGAGAGCAACTGGCGGCACTCATTTTCATCGGCCGGGCAGGCCACGCTGATGTTGGGGATGCAGCGCAAGAATGGGATGTCGTAAGCGCCGGCATGGGTGGCGCCATCGGCGCCGACCAGCCCGGCGCGGTCCAGCGC
>JAKFXU010000067.1 GCA_021731215.1 Rhodoferax sp. | reverse complement strand
AGTGCGTGCTTAATCGAATCCGCTATCGAATTATGCTGGTGGTCGGCATCGCCACGACGGTGGGCCTGATCGCGACCATCACCTTCTACAGCCGGCACCAGGAACAGACCTTGCTGGCCCAGAACGAAGCCACCATGCGCAAACTCTCCGACACCGTCGCAGCGGGCCTGCAAAGCGTGATGCTGGCCGGCTCGGCCGATATTGCGCAGGCCTTCGCCGACCGGCTCAAACGGGTGCCCGAGGTGACCGAATTCAGCATCCTGCGCGTCAATGGCATTGAGGCGTTCCGCGACAGCAAGACCATCAACGAAGTGAACGCGCGCCGCGGTGAAGAGCAGTTTCTGGCGCGTGACCGAGAAGAAGTGATTCAAATCATGAAGGCCGACGACCCCGATCTGCGCCGCGCGGTCGAAACGCTCAAACCGGTTGCCATTTACAACCAGGATGGCGCCGGCAACCGGCAACTTGTTTTCCTGGCCCCGCTGGAGAACCAGAGCGTCTGCTACAAATGCCATGGCCGATCCGAGCCGGTGCGCGGCGTGATGCGCATGGCCACCACGCTGGCGTCGGTGGAGCGCGATATTCTGCGGGCGCGCCAGGAATCGCTGGTGTTATTTGCCGTGGCCTTGATTGCCACGGTGCTGCTGACCGGCTACATGCTGGGGCGCATTGTGGTCAGACCGATCGAAAAGGTGACCGATGCCATGGCCCGGGTTTCAGGCGGTGATCTTGAGCACCAGGTGGCCGAGCGCAGCAGCGACGAACTCGGACGCATGGGCGCCAGCTTCAACCAGATGACGCGGGATTTGCAAAGCACCTACCGCAATTTGCGGCGCGAACAGGACAAACTCACCACCGTCATTGAAACTGCCACCGAAGGAATTGTCGTGACCGATGCCAGCGGCAGCGTGGTGCTGGTCAATCCAGCGGCCGCCCTGCTGCTCGGCAAGGCCTGGGAAGACCTCGTGGTCGCTGATTTTTACGAACTTCTGGATGATCGCAGCTTCATCGAGCATTGCCTGCGCTGCGGCAGTCCGGAAAACATCAACTACAAGCAGCGCAACCTGCAGGTTCATGCCTCGGTGATTCACGCTGACCGCGAGCACATCGTCGGCTCGGTGGCCTTGATTCGTGACATCACGCAAGAGAAACGCCTGGAGGATGATTTACGCCGAACCTCCACCACCGACGCACTGACCGGTCTGTACAACCGTCGTTTTCTCGATGCCACCCTGGGTTCTGAATTCACCCGCGCCCAGCGCAGCCAGACGGCCCTGTCGGTGCTGATGATCGACATCGACCACTTCAAGAAATTCAACGACACCCACGGCCATGACCAGGGCGACCGGGTGTTGCAGATGGTGTCAAGTTGCTTGCAGGAAACGGTGCGCCCCTTTGATTTCCCCTGCCGCTATGGGGGTGAGGAGTATGTGGCGATCCTGCCGGGCATGACCCCAGAGGCGGCCTGGCAGTTGGCCGAGCAGTTGCGGCTCAAGGTGGCAGCAACCGAGGTCGATGGTCTGCACGTGCAGATCAGCCTGGGGCTGGCGACTTATCCAGCCGTCAGGGTGGCAGCGGCCGAAGCGCTGATTGAGGCCGCCGATGCGGCGCTCTACCGGGCCAAGGAGAGTGGGCGCAACCGGGTTGCGGTGGCCGAGGCGACATCATGAATCTGCGTCGCATTCGCCACAAGCTGCTGGTTGCACTGGCCATCGCCCTGTCGCTCGGTTTTGCCACCATTGGCTACTTCTACACCAAGGCGGTGGAAGAATCGATTGTCAGCGACTACCAGCGCACGCTGCACCGCCTGACCGATACGGTGGCGATGAATATCGAAACCATCATGAAGGAAAACCACGCCGAAATCATGCCCGATTTTGCCAAGCGCTTGAAGACGCTGCCGGGGATGATTGATTTTCGCATCGCACGCATCGATGGCACCGAGGCCTACGTCGACAACAAGACCATCGACGCCGTTAACGAGCGACTCGGCGCGGTGACCTTTCTGCGGCGCAACAACACGCTTGAGGCACCCCGTGTTTTTGCGCTCGACGAGCCCGGCGTGGCGCGCGCGCTGCGGGGCGAAGAAGCCATTTTGGTGCGCAGTGAAGGAAGCGCAGAAACCGGCGCCGTCGTCCATTTTTATGATGCCATTCCAAACACTCCCAAATGCACTGGCTGTCATGGCGAGGCGGGACCGGTGCGCGGCGTGCTCAAACTCACGACGTCCATGGCGGAGGCAGAGCGCGACATGATGAAGGCGCGCCTGCAATCGCTGATCGTCGTCATTATCTCGATCGCCCTGACGACGGCGGTGACAGGCTACATGCTGGGTCGCTTCATTGCGAGGCCGATCGAAGAGATCACCGCCGCCATGGTGCAGGTTTCCGGCGGCAACTTCGACGTCCAGGTCGCATCCGGACGGCAGGACGAACTGGGCAAGATGGCACGCAGCTTCAACAAGATGACATCCGATCTGCAGCGCACTTACCTGAAAATGAAACGCGAGCAGGAAAAGCTGTACACCGTGATTCAGGGCGCACGGGAAGCGGTGGTGGTGACCGATGCGAGTGGCAAGGTGGTGCTGGTGAACGATGCAGCCGAAGACTTGCTGGGCAAGAGCGTGGCGCGCATCAGCGCCGAGGGCCTACTCAAGCTGCTTGATCAACCCGAGCGTTTTCAGGCCATGCTCGATGACACGGACACCTCGAAAGAGCCCACGCTATTCGAGTACAAAGGGCACTGGCTGCTGACCTCGGCCACCACGATTCGCGACAAGGAGGGAACGCCGATCGGCTCGGCCGCCCTGCTGCGCGACGTCACGCTGGAACAGGCGCTGCTGAAGGAACTCGAACGCCTCTCGATCACCGACGCGCTGACCGACGTACACAACCGCCGCCATCTTGATGCCACGCTCAAGATGGAACTGGGTCGCTCGCGTGAAACCGGTGCGCCGCTGGCGGTGATCATGCTCGACGTCGATTTTTTTAAGAAATTCAACGACACCCACGGCCATGACCAGGGCGACCGGGTGCTCAAGATGGCCGGTCAGGTCATGAATGCGGCGGTGCGCCAGTACGATGTGCCCTGCCGCTACGGGGGCGAGGAATTCACCGTGATTTTGCCCAGCACCGATGCCCAGGGCGCCATGCACTTTGCCGAGCGCTTGCGCCGGAATGTCGAGGCCATGACGGTCGATGGCCTGAAGGTCACCATCAGCCTGGGCGTCGCCTGCTTTCCCATGATTGCGGTAGATACGCCGGAGGCGCTGATCGAAGCGGCCGACGTCGCCATGTACCGCTCCAAGGAGAGTGGGCGCAATTGCAGCACGCTGGCGACGCCGGAGATGCTAGCCGCCGCGCCGGGCCGCCCCAAGCAAGGCTAGCCCCCCTTGGGGGGCAGCGCAGTACACGAAGTGACAAGCGTGGGGGCCAGGCTAGCCGCCAAAGCTTGAGGCTTATTTGATGGCTGAAAAATCAAACAGCAGGGGCTCCGACACACTTTTGTGCTCGGCATAGCCCTGGTTGAAGACCGCAATCTGGCCAATGATTTTCTCGCCCGGCTTGAACACGGCGTCGTCGGCGTGCCCGGTATTGAGCGCGCGCCCAAATTCCACTTGCCAGTAGCCGGTTTTCCAGCGCCCTTTGGCGGCCACATCGGCGGCGCTGCCGGAACTCGGGGTCAACTGAAAGCTCGGGAGCTTCTCGCCCTTGTTCTCTTTCGGCCGCGCTAACAGCTTGTAGGGCGCGTTGCCGGCATCGCGCAACTTCTTGATGTAGATCGTCTTCTTGTCCGGCGATTCGTACTCGGCCGCGGAGTCGAGCATTTTGGTGGTGACGTAGTGCGTCATGTCTTCCGCCAGACCCGACGGATTGGTGCGGGCCGCCGACCACAGCCAGACATCGACCGTGTAGTCCTTGCTGCTGAGCATGCTGCGGTCAAAATCGCCTCTCATGTGAAAGCGCAGGGCCAGCATGTCTTCGCGCTGTTTGCCTTCAACATATTTATCGCCCCGCCACTCCCACTGTTTTGCGCTGCTGTCCTCGGAACTGTCCGGGTATTTCAGGGCCAAGAAAAACTGATCACCGACGACAGCGGCTTTCATCTGGAACGAAAGACTGCCGGTCTGGTTCTTGTCGTCATTCGGATCCAGCCCATACTTGGCACGCTCGGCTTTTTCAAGCGCTGGGCTGATCGGCACCTTGATCCAGCCGGCGCTGCCCCATTCGCTCAAGTCGCCGTCAATTTTCGGCGCTGCGCCAAGAGGGGTGACGGGAATCAAGAGCGGCTGCTGGGCCAGCGCCGCAAAGGAGACACCGAGCAGGCAGGCATAAAACGGCAATCTCATGTTCAAGTGCTTTGGTTGGCGTAGGCAAGCGGCTGGCGCCTTATTCCACCGTAATCGTTCCCGTCATGCCTTTGTCCTTGTGATCGTCGATGGTGCAGACGACCTCATAGACCCCTTTTTTGACTGGGACGATGAATAATTCAACCACGCCGCCTTTTTTGTAGGCTTCCACGGCCGTGAAATAGGGCGCCTTCAATTCGCCGCCATGCGGGCGCGGCGTCTGCGCCTTGCGCCAGGCGACCGACTTGAAAAACTCCGCTGCCGTGTAATAGTGATCCGCCTCGCCGGTGTTCTTGATGACCAGGCGATAAGGCTTGTTGGCCTTGAGCTTGAGCTGCTTGGGCTCGAAATCGTGATCGCTCAGTTCGATGGCGACTGTTTCCATCTGCTCCCAGTTGGCGGCCTTCACGATCTCGGCACTGTTGGTGACGTAGTCCGGTGCGGCAGCTCTGTGCATGGTCATGGAACCGCATCCAGCCAAAAGCGTAACGCACCCGGCAAGGGCAAGAGTAAGGATTGATTGACGCATGGTTGATTCCAAAAAAATAAGTGTCTTGAAAATGTCAGGATGAGCCCAGTCGGTTGCTCATACTTCTTGGGTCCCGCGCCGCCTCGGATTATGCCGAAAATTCTCGCTCACGCTGAGTTTCTTCCTAACCGATTTTGTTTAGCCATCTTATTGACCAGGTCTTACGCCAAACACAATCAGGCGCTGCTTCTCGATCAGCTCGGCCTCGCTGTTTCGACCCACCGAACGGTAAGCGTCGGCCAGCAGCCCCAACATCATCGCGTCCGGCAGCCACTGCGCCAGTCGCTCCAGCCGAACCACGCGCTGCGCCGGCGTGTCGGTGTTCAGGTTCAGCGCCAGCCAGTCGGCATAGGGCTCGATCACCGGATTCATCCTCAGCAGCGCGAGCCCGCTGGCAGCCAGCTCGGTTCGCCCCGCCAGGCGCTGTTGCCAGCTGGCGGCAACGGCAACCAATTGCCACGCCGTCAGCGCCGCACCCAGCGCCAGCGCGAGCGCCAGCGAGCGCAGTAACAAGCGCGGCAATAAGGCCGGCGGCCGGGTCGTTTGAGCCGAGGTTGGGCCCTGATACTCCAGGGTGCACATCAAGGCGACAAACAGAAAGAGCAAGGCCGGCTGCCACAGCGGATATTCGAGCCAGGAATGGACGATCAGCACCAGCAGGGACAGGCGCGCATAGTCCTCACTGGGGCCGGAAAATCCTTTTCTGAACAGCAGCCAGATCGGGTACAAACTGGCCAGCAGCGCCAGCAGCAGCCCGTTCTCGACCCACAGCTGCAAGAAAATATTGTGGGCATGGGTCGGCAACTCATTGAGGCCCCAGAGTTGCTGGCGGTAGCCCTGCTCCAGCATCGCGCCGGGCAGGGATTTCCAGCCCAGACCCCAGGCCCCCGCCTGCAGGCCGATTTCTGCGGCTAACCTGTAGTAGACCGGGCGCATCCCAAGTCCGTGCGCGCTCAGCCGCTCAATCGAGGATTCAACCGGCGCCAAGTCCAGCAGCGAAAACAATGACTGGTTGACGATGGGCGCCAGCAACTGTGCCAGCAGGACCGGAACGACAAACCAACCAACCAGCGGCTGCGCCAGCGCACGCCAGTGCCGGTCACGAACCAAGGTCAGCAGCAGCAGCGCCACCAGAATCAGCAAGGGCGTGCGCGATGCGCTCAGTGCCACGACGTAGGCCAGCAAGCCTTCGATCGCAATGGCGCTGGCATTGCGTTGCGGAAACAAATAGACGCTGGCGGCGATACCGAGCAGGCACAGTGAGGCCAGCACATTGCGTTGCGCGACGTTGCCGTGCGCCACACCATCGGCGCGGTCCCAGTAGACCAGATAGGGTCCCAAAAAGTCGAGAATGGCGGCCACCCGCCAATACTGCAAAAACCCAAGCACCGCATTGATAATTGCCGCCAGCAGCACGGCGAGCGCCACCACCCGCAGCCAATCAGCGCTTCGCTGCTGCCAATAAACGCAGAGCAAAAACGCAGTCGCCAGCACCACCAGGGGACCGAGCCAGAAGCCGGCATAGGCCCCATCACCGAATAACGCCTGCGCCAGAGCTCTGAGCAGCAACAAGCCCAGCAGGCCACCGGTGCCCCAGCTCAGACGCCGCAGATCCCAGGCGGCGGGCGCGCTCGACAGGGTCAATAGTGCCGCCACGCAAAATACCGCGACCGCCTCTGCCAAACTGCCCAGGGTCGGCACCGGATGCCAGCCCAGCGACAGGGGCACGGCCAGCAGCAAAACAGCGCCGCTGGCCCGCAGCCGCCGGGCAAGACTTGCTGGCGTCGCGGCGCTCAAACCAGACTGCAGCCGGTTAAGCGCACTCAGGAACTGCGGCTTGGCGCATTTTTCAGTTTGCCGCGCACCGGCACCACGGTGGTGATGGTCGGGCGCACCGCGTCGGGCGACACCGGCTTGGGCGGTGCGCTGTCTTTTTTCGGCTTCTTCACCATCTTCTGGCTTTGCTGACCTTTTGCCATTTTTTGCTCCTGAGTTGCATGCCCGGCGATTCGAACTGAGGTCGGGACATTTGATTATCTGCCAGCCTTAGCGGACGGACCAGCGCGGTCAGCGCC
>JAKFXU010000364.1 GCA_021731215.1 Rhodoferax sp. | reverse complement strand
CATTGGCGGCCATTTTTGCCCTTCTTCGTTGTCCATAGCCCAAGCTATGGACGCCTCAGTCAGGACAAAACTGCCTCGCCACTGCATCCACCTACCCTCCAAACCCCAATGGACAATCTGGGTTGAAATCTCTTTCACGCCGGGCAGGCTGCGGATCTTCACACGCACCAGTTGCGAGAAGGATTCCAGATCGGGCGCAATGGCCTCGATCAGGTAGTCGTAGTGGCCCGACAGGTTGTGGCAGGCCAGCACCTCGGGCAGCGCGACCACCTCGCGCTCGAAGGCGGCCATGACGTCAGGCATGTGGTTGCTCATTTGCAGGTGCACAAAGCCGGTTACGCCGTAGCACAGCTTGTGGCGGCTCAGCCGCGCATGGTAGCCCTCAATCACCCCCGACTCCTCCAGTTGACGCACCTTTGCCTTCATGACGCACGGATTGATGTGCTTCGGCGTGACGGTGCGCCGCGTCGACATGACGGACCCGGCCAACGTGGCCAGCGCCATGGGCCCCAAGACCCGTGTGGTGTATTTCGAGTCGCCCGCCAACCCCAACATGCGTCTGGTCGACATCGAGGCGGTGTTACGCATTGCCCATCAGGGGGCTGCCCGCGTGGTGGTGGACAACACCTACTGCACGCCCTATCTGCAACAGCCGCTGCTGCTGGGCGCCGATGTCAGCGTGCATTCCATGACCAAGTACCTCGGCGGCCACGGCGACCTGACGGCCGGGGCCGCCATTTTTGCCGATGCCGAACTGGCCCAGCGCGTGCGGCTCCATGGCCTGAAGGACATGATCGGTGCCGTGATGTCGGCGCAGGACGCGCATCTGGTGATGCGCGGGCTCAAGACCCTGACGCTGCGCATGGACCGCCATTGCCAGAGTGCGCAAAAGGTGGCTGACTTGCTGCAAAGCCACCCGGCCACGGCGGTGGTGCACTTCCCCGGCCTGTCCACCTTCCCTCAGCATGAGCTGGCGAAACGCCAGATGCGCCAGTTTGGCGGCATGATTGCCTTTGAGCTCAAAGGTGGTTTGCAGGCCGGGATGCAATTTATGGATGCGTTGCAACTGGTCACGCGGGCCGTCAGCCTGGGTGACGCCGAGACGCTGGCGCAGCATCCGGCCAGCATGACGCATTCCACCTACACTGCGCAGCAGCGCGCGGCCCACGGCATCAGCGATGGCCTGGTGCGTTTGTCGGTCGGGCTAGAAGATCTTGAGGACGTGTTGTCCGACATTGCGCAGGCGCTTGACCTGGTGCAGCATCTGGCCGGCCTGGGCCAGCCGGTGGAACCTGCCGAGTTCAGCGTCGGGCCGGCCTGAGCACAGCAATTTTGAGGGAAAACAGAATGATCGATGACCACCCAGCCGGCGCTTTGCCGCCCGACCCGGACCCGCAGGAAACCGCCGAATGGCGCGACGCCTTTTTGGCTCTGGTGGCACGGCAGGGCCCGCAGCGGGCTCGCCAAATGCTCGATGAACTCGCTCGTCTGGCGCGGGTGCAGCGCGTGGGCTGGCAACCGGAGCTGGCGACGCCCTACATCAACACCATTGGCGTGGATCAGCAACCGGTGTTTCCGGGCGATCTGGCGCTGGAGGAGCGATTGGCATCCTTGATGCGCTGGAACGCGCTGGCGATGGTGGTGCGCGCCAATCAGGCTTATGGCGAGCTGGGCGGCCACATTGCCAGCTACGCCAGCGCGGCCGACCTGTTCGAGACCGGATTCAACCATTTCTTCAAGGCGCGCAGTGAAGAGCAGGGTAATAACCAAGGTGACTTGGTGTTTTTTCAGCCGCACAGCGCGCCCGGCGTCTATGCGCGCGCCTTTCTGGAAGGGCGCCTCAGCGCCGAAGACCTGAGCTATTACCGGCAGGAATTGACGGCGCCCGCCGCGACCACGGGCCAGGGTCCACGCGGCCTGTGCAGCTATCCGCATCCCTATCTGATGCCCGATTTTTGGCAGTTCCCGACCGGCTCCATGGGCATCGGCCCGATCAGCTCGATTTACCATGCGCGCTTCATGCGCTACCTGACGCACCGCCAATTGCTCGACTGCAGCAGTCGCAAGGTGTGGGGCGTGTTTGGCGACGGCGAGATGGATGAACCCGAGAGCATGAGCGCGCTGACGCTGGCCGCGCGCGAGGGCTTGGACAATCTGGTGTGGGTGGTCAACTGCAACCTGCAGCGGCTCGATGGCCCGGTGCGCGGCAATGGCCGCATCATCGACGAGCTGGAAAAGCTCTTCTGCGGGGCCGGCTGGAACGTCATCAAGCTGGTCTGGGGCAGCGACTGGGACGGCCTGTTCGCGCGCGATGTCAGTGGCGCGTTGGCGAAAGCTTTTGCCAACACGGTCGATGGCCAGATGCAGACCTTTGCCGCCAAGGACGGGCGCTACAACCGCGACACCTTCTTTGGCCAGAACGAAGCGCTGGCGCGCCTGGCGCAGGGCATGACGGACGAGCAGATCGATCGCCTCAAGCGCGGCGGCCACGACCTGGTCAAGATCTACGCCGCCTACGCCGCCGCCGCGCAGCACCCTGGCCAGCCGACGGTGATTCTGGCCCACACCAAAAAAGGCTATGGCATGGGCGCGGCCGGCCAGGGCAAGATGACCACGCACAGCCAGAAAACTTTTGATGAGACCGATCTGATCGCGTTTCGCAACCGCTTCAACCTGCCCCTGAGCGACGAGCAGGTCAAGAACCTGGAGTTCTACAAACCGGCCGATGACAGCGCCGAGATGCAGTACTTGCAGGCGCAGCGCCAGCGCCTGGGCGGCTATCTGCCCAAGCGTTATACAGCCTGCGCGCCGGTTCCCGTCCCCGCCATCGAGTCCTATGCCCGTTTTGCGCTGCAGGCCGAGGGCAAGGAGATGAGCACCACCATGGCCTTTGTGCGCATGCTCGGCGGCCTGCTCAAAGACCCGGCGCTGGGCTCGCGCGTGGTGCCGATCGTGGCCGATGAGGCGCGCACCTTCGGCATGGCCAATCTGTTCAAGCAGGTTGGCATCTATTCCAGCGTCGGGCAGGCTTATGCCCCTGAGGACATCGGTTCGGTGCTGAGCTACCGCGAGGCGCTGGACGGGCAGATTCTGGAAGAGGGCATTTCCGAGGCTGGCGCCATCGCCAGTTGGACGGCGGCGGCCACCAGCTACAGCGTGCATGGCCTGGCGATGCTGCCGTTCTATATTTACTACTCCATGTTTGGCTTCCAGCGCGTGGGCGACCAGATCTGGGCGGCGGCCGATCAACGCGCGCGCGGCTTCCTGTTGGGCGCTACGTCGGGGCGCACCACTTTGGGCGGCGAAGGGCTGCAGCACCAGGACGGCAGCAGCCACCTGATGGCCGCCACCATTCCCAACTGCAAGGCCTATGACCCGGCCTTTGCCGGTGAGCTGGCCGTCATTCTGGATCACGGCATGCGCGAGATGCTGGTCGAGCAGCAGGACGTTTTCTACTACATCACCCTGATGAACGAGAACTACGCCCAGCCGAGCTTGCCGGCCGCCGTGGCGCAGGACGTGATGCGCGGCTGCTACCAGTTTGCCAGCTACGCGCCACCGGTGGCAGCGACTGACAGGGACGCAGCGCGGCAAGAACTGACCCTGCTCGGATCGGGGGCGATTCTGCTGGAGGTGATCAAGGCGGCGCAGTGGCTGGCCGGCCAGGGTTTGCACGTCAGCGTGTTCAGCGTGACCAGTTGGAGTGAGCTGGCGCGCGATGGGCAGGCCTGCGTCCAGCGCGCCCACGTCGATGGCACGGACGCGGCGCTGCCTTTCATCGCCCGCTTGTTGCAGGGCAGTGGCGGCCCCATCATCGCCGCCACCGACTATGTACGCGCCGTGCCCGAGAGCGTGCGCGCCTACCTGCCAGACGGGCGCGCCTACCTCACCCTGGGCACCGATGGCTTTGGTCGCAGTGACACGCGCGCCGCGTTGAGGGCCTTCTTCGGGGTGGACGCCGCCAGCATTGCGCAGGCAGCGCTGCTGCTGCTGCTGGGTCACGACCGTCAGCGCTGACTATTAGTTGCCCTTATTGGACCGTTTTTGCCTTGATGCACCGGCTGGCCTAGGGTAAACCCATATTCATCAGCGGCGAAGCGCGCAACCCCCTTGGCTACAATCGCCACCATCGATCTGCCTGTACCGTGACATTGATCGCTATAGGACTGGTAGAGCTCACAAGGCCGCACCGCTCGTCAGCAGAGAGCTGACTTATGCGCCGGCCAAAAATCGGAGAAGTTTATGGATACCTTCATACAGCAGATCATCAATGGTCTGGTGTTGGGCAGCATGTATGCCCTCGTAGCGCTGGGCTACACCATGGTGTACGGCATCATCGGCCTGATCAACTTTGCCCATGGTGAAGTGCTGATGGTCGGCGCCTTGACCAGTTGGAGCATCATAGGCCTGATGCAGAACGCGATGCCGGGCACGCCCGGCTATGTGATTCTTTTGATTGCCTTGATCATTGCCTGCGTGGTGGCGGCCTGCCTCAGTTTTGTGATTGAAAAGGTGGCCTACCGGCCATTGCGCAACAGTCCGCGCCTGGCGCCCCTGATTACCGCGCTGGGTGTTTCCATCCTGCTGCAGACGCTGGCCATGATCATCTGGAAGCCCAACTACAAGCCCTATTCCACTCTGATGCCGCGCACGCCCTTTGAGATCGGCGGTGCGGTGATCACGCCGACCCAGGTGTTGATTCTGGGCATGACCGCGGTGTCGCTGGCAGTACTGATGTGGCTGGTGAATTACACAAAATTGGGTCGCGCCATGCGGGCCACCGCCGAGAATCCGCGCGTGGCAGCGCTGATGGGTGTCAAGCCCGACCTGGTGATTTCCGCCACCTTTGTCATCGGTGCGGTGCTGGCGGCCATTGCCGGCGTGATGTGGGCCTCCAACTATGGCACGGTGCAGCACACCATGGGCTTTTTGCCGGGGCTCAAGGCCTTTACCGCGGCGGTGTTCGGCGGCATCGGCAACCTCGGCGGTGCCGTGATCGGCGGCATCCTGCTGGGCTTGATTGAATCGCTCGGCGCCGGCTACATCGGCACCCTGACCGGGGGCGTGCTGGGTAGCCACTACTCGGACATTTTTGCCTTCATTGTTTTGATCGCCGTGCTGACACTCAAGCCCTCGGGTCTGATGGGTGAGCGGGTGGCGGATCGGGCTTGAGGAACTCATCATGAAACAACAAAAGAAAATTATTGTCTTCCTGCTGACCGCACTGGCCTTGCTGGTGCTGCCCCTGATCCTGCAGAGCTTTGGCAACGCATGGGTTCGCATTGCCGACATGGCGCTGCTTTACGTGTTGCTGGCCTTGGGTCTGAATATCGTGGTCGGTTACGCCGGTCTGCTGGATCTGGGCTACGTGGCTTTCTTTGCCATTGGCGCTTATATGTACGGCCTGCTGGCATCGCCGCATCTGTCGGAGACCTTTGCCTGGATCGCGGCGATGTTCCCGGATGGTGTGCATATGCCGCTGTGGATTGTGATTCCGGCGGCGGCCGGTCTGGCGGGTGTGTTCGGCGTGCTGCTGGGCGCACCCACGCTGCGCTTGCGCGGCGACTACCTGGCCATCGTGACGCTGGGTTTTGGTGAAATCATCCGTGTGTTCCTGAACAACCTGGATCACCCGGTCAATATCACCAACGGCCCCAAGGGCATCAGCCAGATCGATTCCTTGAGTTTCTTCGGTCTCAGCCTGGGCAAGAGCGTCGACATCGCCGGTTTCGAGTTGCGCTCGGTGACGCTCTATTACTACCTGTTCCTGGCATTGGTGGTGGGCAGCGTGGTGATCTCGCACCGGCTGCAGCTCTCGCGGGTCGGACGCGCCTGGATGGCGATTCGCGAGGACGAGATCGCGGCCAAGGCGATGGGCATTAACACCCGCAACCTCAAACTGCTGGCCTTTGGCATGGGCGCGACCTTTGGCGGCGTGTCGGGCGCCATGTTTGCTTCTTTCCAAGGCTTTATTTCACCCGAGTCCTTCAGTTTGATGGAGTCGATCATGATCGTGGCCATGGTAGTGCTCGGTGGCATCGGGCACTTGCCGGGTGTCATTCTGGGCGCGGTGATGCTGTCGGCCCTGCCCGAAGTCTTGCGCTACGTGGCCGGGCCACTGCAGGCCATGACCGGCGGGCGGATTGACTCCGCGATTCTGCGCCAGTTGCTGATTGCGCTGGCCATGATCAGCATCATGTTGCTGCGTCCGCGCGGGCTGTGGCCCGCGCCCGAACACGGCAAGTCGCTGCAGAAAACGAAAGGCTGACCATGACAGATTCTGTACTTAACGTCGCCGGCGTCTCCAAGCGCTTCGGCGGCCTGCAGGCCCTGAGCGATGTCGGCATCAACATCAAGCGCGGCCAGGTCTACGGCCTGATCGGCCCCAACGGCGCCGGTAAAACCACGTTTTTCAATGTGCTGACCGGCCTCTACGCGCCCGACAGCGGCAGCTTCGAGCTGGCCGGCAAGACCTATCAGCCCAGCGCCGTGCATCTGGTGGCCAAGGCCGGCATCGCGCGCACTTTTCAGAACATTCGCCTGTTCGCTGAAATGACGGCGATTGAAAACGTGATGGTCGGGCGCCACGTGCGCACCCATTCGGGCTTGCTGGGCGCCATCTTTCGCACCCCTGGCTTCAAGCGGGAAGAGGCGGCGATTGCCCAGCGGGCGCAAGAACTGCTGGACTATGTGGGCATTGGCAAACTGGCCGACTACAAGGCCCGCACGCTGAGCTATGGCGACCAGCGTCGCCTGGAGATTGCCCGCGCGCTGGCGACCGATCCGCAACTGATTGCGCTCGATGAGCCGGCGGCCGGCATGAACGCCACCGAGAAGGTGCTGCTGCGCGAACTGATCGACAAGATTCGCAACGACAACCGCACCATTTTGCTGATCGAGCACGATGTCAAGCTGGTGATGGGCTTGTGCGACCGCGTGACGGTGCTGGACTACGGCA
>JAKFXU010000431.1 GCA_021731215.1 Rhodoferax sp. | reverse complement strand
ATGCTGGGCAGCACGGCTGAGAGCAACGAGGGCAAGCAGGCTTTTGTCGAGAAGCGAGCGCCCAACTTCAAGCAGTTCCGTTAATCCCGCTGCTGCGCCAGACGTCCGCAAGCCAGCGCTGCGGACCTCCCAGCAGACCCCTCAAGGAATAAGCCATGAACAAGTACCAACTCAGCGCCGACCAGCTCGACACCCGGGAGGCGATCCGAAAGTTCGCGCAGGAGCGCATTGCACCGCAGGCGCGCCAAATTGAAGAAAGCAACGAGTTCCCGCGCGAGCTGTTCGGCGAGCTGGGTGAGCAGGGTTATCTGGGCGCCGCACAGCCGCCGGAATATGGCGGCGCCGGCTGCGATGCCGTCACGCTGTGCCTGATCCTCGAAGAAATCTCCAGGGCCAGCGGCGCTGTCGGCAACTCCTTCAATACGCATGTGAGCCTGGTCACCGAACTGATAGGCACCCACGGCAGCCCGGCGCAAAAAGACAAATACCTGCGCGACCTGATCTCGGCCAGGAAGATGGGCGCGTTCGGCCTGACCGAGCCGTCCGGCGGCTCCAACGCCGGCGCGCCGCTGACGCACGCCAGCGCCGACGGCAACGACTACCTGCTGACCGGCTCCAAAGCCTTCATCACCAACGGCCCGATCGCCGACATCTTTGTTATCACCGTGAAAACAGAGACCGGCGTCTCCGCCTTCATCCTGGAGCGCGGCATGCCGGGCTTCGAAATTGGCCCGCCCGACCAGAAGATGGGCATGCACGGCTCACCCACCTCCAGCCTGTACTTCGACCAGGTGCGGGTGCCCAGGGAAAACATGCTGGGGCCCGAAGGCCACGGCTTCAAGGCGTTTGCGCAGGCGCTGGACCGCGGCCGCGTCAACGTTGCCGCGCTGATCACCGGCATCGCGCAGGCGTCTTATGAGGCGTCGGTGGTTTATGCCAAGGAGCGCCAGCAGTTTGGCAAACCGATCGCGGCCTTTCAGGGCGTCCAGTTTCCGATTGCGGAGATGGCGACCGAAATCGAGGCCTCGCGCCTGCTGACACTGAATGCGGCGCGCATGTTCGATGCCGGCCTGCCGATCAAGCTCGAATCGTCGATGGCGAAATGGTTTGCCGCCGAGGCGGCGCTGCGCGCCTGCGACACCGCCATCAGCGTGCACGGCGGCTACGGCTACCTGGGCGATTTCCCGGTGGAGCGTTATTACCGCGACGTCAAGATGTACCACATTGCCGAGGGCACGGCCAATATCCAGCGCATCGTGATGGCGCGCGAGATTCTGGGGCGCTATCCGATGTAAGCGCGAGAATCCCCCTGCCGCTCCAGTTGTCAGGCAGCGCGAAACAAGCAACACCGGTTGCGGCGCTCCCCGAGCCCCACTCGGGTGGCTATTGCATTGATCCGTTCTTGCGCGCATGCTATGCATAGGTGATTCATTCACGGTGTTGGAGGGCGGCTGATGGCATACCCTGCTGGTGATCCGATTGGCGGCGGTGCGAACCCTGTGCTGGCGAACGGGCAGGTGGAGCAAGAGCTCGCGCGTGCCAGCCGCGCCCTTAGAACCTTGAGCGCCGGCAACCGGACCTTGTTGCGGGCATCAGACGAGCAGGAACTGCTGCACAACATGTGCCGGGTTATCGTGGAAACGGGTGGTTATCGCTGCGCTTCGGTTGCCTATGCGGAACATGATGAGAAGAAGAGTGTGCGCTGGATGGCGGCCGTCGGCACGGAAACCGAGTTCCTCGAATCACTCCATTACAGCTGGGCCGACACAGAATTGGGCGCCAATGCGACCGGCAGCGCGATCCGCAGCGGTAAACCCGTGGTGGGCAGGAACATCCTCACCGAACCCTCCTACGCGGGTCCAGGCTACGCTCCTTTGCGCGCGCACGCGATCCAGCACGGCTATGCCGCCGCGACCGCCTTTCCGCTGCGCGTGGAGGGCGAGGTGCTCGGCGCCCTGGTCATGGCGGCGGCCGAACCCGATGCCTTCGATGTGGAGGAGGTCAAACTGCTCCAGGAGCTGGCCGATGATCTGGCCTACGGCATTGCCAATTTGCGCACCCGCGCTCAGCATCGCGCGGCGCAAGCCACCATCGCGCGCCTGGCTTATTACGATGCGCTCACCGGCCTGCCCAATCGCACGCTCCTGCTGGAGGGGCTGCAAGAGGCGATGCAGGCGGCCAGGCAACAACACCACTCGCTGGCCCTCTTGCACCTGGAAGTCGGCCGCTTTCATGAAATCAACAAGGTCCTGGGCTACCGCGCCGGGGACGAACTGCTGCTGACACTCGGCCGGCGACTGGCGGGCGCGGTCCAGGAAAGCGAAACGCTGGCGCGGGTCGGGGAAGCCGAATTCGCCCTGCTGCTGCCCCATGGCGGCGCCGAGTATGCGATCGGGCTGGCGCAACGCCTGGTGCGCACGTTGCGTGAGCCGGTGGAGGTTGCCGGCCTCACGCTCGATGCGCGGGTGGGCATAGGCATTGCGCTCTTTCCCGGTCATGCCACCGACGCCGATGCCCTGATCCGGCGCGCCAACGCTGCCATGCACCAGACCAAGCCGGTGCGCGGCGGTTATGCCATGTACACCGGTGGACAGGAGCAGGAACACACCCGGGAGCTGGCGCTGATGGGCGATTTGCACCGGGCCATCGAGAACAACGAACTGAGCCTGTATTGCCAGCCCAAAGTGGAGATCGCCTCGCGCCGTGTGTGCGGCGCCGAAGCCCTGGTGCGCTGGCAGCATCCGCGCCACGGCATGATTTCAACGACCGAATTCATCCGGCTCGCCGAGCAAGCGGGAACGATCACCCCGCTGACAAACTGGATGCTGGAAGCCGCATTTAGCCAAAGCTATGCCTGGCATGAAGCGGGGCTGGAGCGGGCGCTGGCGGTCAATTTGTCGGCGCACGATCTTTACGACCCCGGGCTGGTCGACCGCATCCGCGGCCTGTTTTCAACCTGGGGCATTGCGCCCGCGCTGATCCAGTTCGAACTGACCGAAAGCGCCTTGATGGCGGATCCGGATGGAGCCCTGGAAACGCTCACCCGCTTGAAGCAACTGGATGTCGAATTGCTCATCGACGACTACGGCACCGGTTATTCCAGCCTGAGCTATTTGCAGAAATTGCCGGTCGATGGGGTCAAGATCGACCAATCGTTTGTGATGCCGATGGTGGAAAGCGGTAATTCGGCGGTGATCGTTTGCTCGACGATCGAACTTGGTCACAGGCTCGGCCTGAAAGTCGTGGCGGAAGGGGTGGACAGCCCGGCGATCTGGGCGCGCCTGGCGGGCCTGGGCTGCGATGTTGCGCAAGGTTATCTGATCAGCATGCCGATGCCGGCGGCGCAATTGCAGGGCTGGGAGACCCATTGGGCGTGAGCGCAGGAGCGCCCTGGTTCACACCCGTTCCAGCACCAGCGCAATGCCTTGCCCGACACCAATACACATGGTGCACAACGCGTACCAGATCAGCGTTTGCCCATTGTTGGCGGGGGCTAGAGCTGCCCGATTTGGTATAGGCTCAAGGGGCAGTGACCCAGTTGTCCAGTTGCAAGCCCGGCACCTTGGAAAACTCGCGGGTGTTGTTGGTGACCAGCATGGCCTGCTGGCTCAGCGCATGCGCGGCAATCATGGTGTCCAACGAGCCAATCGGTGTGCCACGGCGCTCCAGGTCGGCACGCAAGTCGCCATAGGCCCACACGGCAGGGGTATCGAACGGCAAAATGGTCAGCGGGGCCAGAAACATTTCAAGTGCCTGGCGGTTGCGCGCCGAGCCACTTTGGGCCACACCAAACGCCAGTTCGGCGGCCACCACGCTGCACAGCCCTATGTCGCCCAGCCGGTACTGCTGAAAGCGCGCCAGCACCGCAGGAGGTTTGGTGTTGATGATGTAAATGCAGATGTTGGTGTCGAGCAGGATCATGGGCTGATCTCGGCACGAATCTGGTCGTCAGGCTGCTGGCGCGTCAATACAAAGCCGGGCTCGAAGGCGGCCAACCCCGCTTCAAGGGTTTGCCAGGGGTCGTCTACGGGCAGCAAGAGCACGCCGTTGCCGAAATGCTTTACCCCCACCTCGGTGCCGGCGAACCGGTACGCTTTGGGCAGCCGAACGGCCTGGCTGCGGCCCGATTGAAAAAGGCGTGCGGTGTCCATGGCTAGCTCCTAAACTGATGATCACCAATGATAGCTACCAACTGTCGCCTTGTCCACAGCAGATCGAAGAGCCGGTGGTTTCTTTATCAAAAATGATAGCTGCTTACGCACTATTGACGGGGGCTGGCGCCGCATTTGGTATAAATTCAAAGGGATTCGGCTGGTTGACCGCATCGTGCCCTAAAGAGTCATAGGCTTTTCAAATATACAGTCTTCATAGCGGTCATTGATATCCGTTTTGATTTCTGCGAAGTGACCATTGGGGCAAATGAACATGCTTTCCTTTGACGAACGTCGGGTCACTACTGAATTGACTTATGGAAGAGACTGGTCTAATCTTGCGATATGAAGTCTGATCATTCAAACCAAAAACGAGTGTCATACGCTGACCAAACAGACAAGCCACGGGCGCGCAATCGCTCGCAGCGCGCTGTGGGTCGCGCAGACACGCGCAAGGCACTGGTCTGGTGCGGCACAGAACTCATGACCGAGCGCGGGTTTCAGGTCACAGGGATTGAAGAGGTGCTGAAACGGGTCGGTGTGCCCAAGGGTTCCTTCTACCACTTCTTCAAAAGCAAGGATGAGTTTGGCGCTGCGGTGATAGAGAACTACGTGGCTTATTACGCACGCAAAATGGATCTCATTTTTGACGACACCTCGAACTCGCCCATGGCCAGGTTGAAGGAATTTGTTGAAAACGCAAAGCGGGGCATGACCAAGTTCGACTTTCGACGCGGGTGCCTGATCGGTAATTTGGGCCAAGAATTGGCCAGTCTCGACAATCACTTCCGGCAGCAGCTGGAGGCGGTGCTGGTGTCGTGGGAAGACCGGGTCACCGCCTGCCTGGAAGAAGCCATCAAGGCCGGTGAGATTGCACCTGACAGCGATGCCCATGCGCTTTCGAGATTCTTCTGGATCGGTTGGGAAGGTGCCATTCTGCGCGCCAAACTCACGCGCGACTTGGCACCGATTGATCATTTCTCAGACCTGTATTTCGCAAAAGTTGCCGTCTGAGCGGGCGCCGCCGGGGTGAATTTGCTGCGACAAGGGTAAACACCTATTTTTGAGACGACCGGTCTATTGCAATAATTCCTCATGGGATTTTATTTCGTTACAAGCTCCAGATTAGGGGTCAACATGCCAGCCAACGGCCTGTCTTTACCTCTGCCGCTGGCCGGTGTTTTCTGTGCGAGGGCCATGCGCCATGTCTGATTCGCTGCTGATACTCGATCAGGTTGACAAGAACTTTGGCGGTGTGCAAGCGGTCAAGGGCTTGACGTTTTCCGTCAATCGTTCCGAGATCGTGGGGCTGATCGGCCCCAACGGTTCCGGCAAATCGACATCGGTCAATCTGATTTCTGGCACCTTGCCGGTGTCAGCCGGGAGCATCAGTTTTGCTGGGCAAAACGTCAACCACCTCCCCATCAGCGCCCGGGTGCCGCGGGGCTTGTCCCGCACCTTCCAGACCACCAGCCTGTTTCCGGAGTTCACGGTTCTGGAGCAGGTGCTGGCGGCCTGTCACACCAGCTTCGGCCTGAACCCGATGCGCGCAGTGCTGCGGCTGGCAACGGCGCGTGGCGAAGAGGCGAAGCAACGCAACAAAGCCCACGAGATCATCGACTTCGTCGGCTTGTCGGCGGTGCTGGATCAACCCGGATCTTCCATTTCGTCGGCACAGCAGCGCCTGTTGATGATTGCCACCGCCTTGGCGTCCGAGCCGCGGCTGGTGTTGCTGGACGAGCCGGCAGCCGGCATGGTGGCCAAAGAGCGCAAGGATTTGTCCCGCCTTATCCTGGGCATTCGCGACAAGGGCATCGCCGTGCTGGTAATTGAGCATCACATGGGCTTGATCATGGAAGTGTGCGAGCGCATTGTGGTGCTGAATTTCGGTCAAAAAATTGCGGAAGGCTCCCCCGCAGACATTCGCGCCAACCCGGCGGTCATCGACGCTTACCTTGGTGGAGCCCACTGATGCTGAAAGTAGAAAATTTGCGGGCCGGTTACGGCAAGGTCGATGTATTGCATGGCATCAGCCTGGAGGTCAACGCCGGGGAGTGTGTCGCCCTGGTGGGCGCGAACGGCGCGGGCAAGAGCACCACGCTGAAATGCATTTGCGGCATCAATGAAATCCGTGCCGGAACGATTGAATTCGAAGGCCAGCGCATAGACGGTTTGCCAGGGCACAGCATCGTGCGGCGGGGCATCACCATGTGTCCCGAGGGCCGCCAGGTTTTTGCCGAAATGTCGGTGCTGGAGAACCTGGAGATGGGCGCCCACACCCGGAGCGACAACAAGCAGCGCAGCGACCTGGAAGAAATGATGGACATGTTTCCTGTGCTGCGCGCCCGCTCGCGTCAAAGCGCTGGCACTTTGTCTGGCGGCGAGCAGGAAATGCTGGCCATCGCCCGCGCCCTGATGTCACGCCCCAAGCTGTGCATTTTTGATGAGCCCTCGCTGGGGCTGGCGCCCAAGATTGTCGAAGAGGTAGAGCAAACCATTGCCCGCATCAAGGCCATGGGCACCACGATTTTGCTGGTGGAGCAAAACGCGTCCATGGCCCTGCGGCTGTCAGACCGAGCCTATGTGTTTGAAGCGGGCGAAATTGTGCTGCACGGCACCGGACGGGAGCTGCAGGATCACCCTGAAGTAAGCAAGGCGTACCTCGGTTATTAACAAATTTCAAGTTGAGTGTGGAAGTTTTGGGGTAACTACTCAGGCCATTTTCACCAGCCGCATGCAATTCACGCGAAGCGAGGCTGAGGCGGTGTGCCTTTGAATGCGGCCACAAGCGCCTCAAAGACATTGACCCCTTGCTTGTGCATGGTGGCGCA
>JAKFXU010000432.1 GCA_021731215.1 Rhodoferax sp. | reverse complement strand
GTAGGGCACGTGCTGCATTTCAAAATGGCCCAGCTGCTTGAGCAATTCCATGCTCAGGTGACCGAAACTGCCGACGCCTGAACTGGTGTAGTTGAGGCGGCCCGGTTGTGCCTTGGCATGGGTGATGAGCTTTTGCACGTCCGTCACGCTGGGCATCAACGCCGGGTTGACCACCACCACGATCGGCAGGTCGTAGATCGTGGCGACCGGGGTGAAGTCCTTCACGCTGTCGTAGCTCACTTTTTTGTACAGGTGCGGCGCGAGCAGGGTGGGCGTGGCCAGCATCATAAAGGTGTAGCCGTCCGGGGCCGACTGGGCCACTTGCGCGGCCGCAATCGAGCCCGATGCTCCGGCCCTGTTCTCCACGATCACCGGCTGCTTCAGGCGCTCGGCCAGCTTCTGGCTGAGGATGCGCGAGGCGGTGTCGGTGGGGCCACCGGCCGGGAACGGAACGATCAGCTTGATCGGCTTGCTGGGCCAGGCTTGCGCCAACGCGCTGCTGGCCAACAAGGGCAGGGCCACGCCCAGCAAGACCCGACGGGTCAGACCAGACAGCTTGCAAAAAACGGGGTTGGACATGTCTTCTCCAGGGTAGGTTCAATGATAAAAATGGAAGGCGGCAGCGGCGTCAGAGCACGCCACGTGCCTTGAGTTCGGCCAGGCGGTCTTCGCCCAGGCCCAGCAGGCCCGACAGAACTTCGCGCGTGCCTTCACTCAACTCGGGTGGCGCGCGGCGCACCGGCAGGCGCTCGCCGTCCAGCCGGTAAGGGGGCGCCAGCACATGCGTGCTGCCCGCCACAGCATGCGGCTGCACGGTCACCAGTCCGCCGCGCACGGCGCGCTCCGAGGTGAGGGCTTCGTACAGGCCCAGCACCTCGCCGCAGGGGATGCCGGCTGCCGCCAGGCGTTGCAGCAGCAACTGGCGCGAACGGCGGCGCAGCTCGCGCAGGATCTCGGGCACCAGCGCCTCGCGGTTGGCGCCGCGCCCCAGGTTGGTCTTGAAGCGCGCGTCATCGGCGAGGTCGGGGCGCTCGATCACCTCGCGGCAAAAGCGCTCGAACTGCGCGTTATTGCCTACCGTGATGACCACCGGGCCGTCTTCGGCATCGAACACGCCATAGGGCACGATCGACGGATGGGCATTGCCGTAGCGCGGCGGGTCCTTCTGCATCAGCATCGCTTCCAGGCCGTAATAGGCCGTGATCATGAGGCCGCAGTCGAACAGCGCCATCTCGACATGGTGCCCGCGCCCGGTCTTCTGGCGGTCGAACAGCGCCGCCAGAATGGCCTGGGCCGAATACATGCCGGTGAACATGTCCACCGCCGCCACACCGAACTTCAGCGGCGGCTGATCGGCTTCGCCGTTGAGCGCCATCAGGCCGGTCTCGCCCTGCACCACGAGGTCGTAACCAGGGCGCCCGGCCTCCGGCCCGCTGCGGTCGTAGCCCGAGATCGAGCAGTAGATGATGTCAGGCCGCACCGCCTTGATCTGCTCGTAACCCAGACCCATTTTCTCGGCGCCGCCAAACTTGAAGTTCTGGATCACCACATCGCACTGTTTGGCCAGCGCCAGCACGATCTGCACCGCCTCGGGCTTTTGCAGGTCCAGCGTGATGGAGCGCTTGTTGCGGTTCATGCTGTTGAAGTAGGCGGTTTCGGTCTTGCCCACGCGCAGGCCCCAGTCGCGCGTGTCGTCGCCGCGGCCCGGGTGCTCGACCTTGATGACCTCTGCGCCAAAGTCGCCCAGCACCATGCCGCACATGGGGCCGGCCAGCACGCGGGACAGGTCCAGAACGCGGATGCCCGAGAGCGGGAGCGCGGGATTCATAGCTGTCATTGCGATTGCCAATCCATTTTCAAAATTTTCGGAGTCTTGAACCGTACGGGCTTAGGGTGCCGGTGTTTTTGATCCCGCCCGCAAAGCGGCAAAGTCGGGGGCGCCAACTGGCGCAAGTCACCGCCCGAGCAGAACACGCCCTCCACGCCGGTCAGCAAAGCCTCGCTCACGGCGTCAGGCTTGTCCCAGCGCGATAAAACGCGCCAGGTGGTGGTCTTCGTCCCCGAGCTGGTGGTCGATCATGACCAGGCGCTTGGCGTAGTGGGGCATGGGCAGTTCCCAGGTCATGCCGATGCCGCCGTGCAGTTGGATGCACTCTTCGGCCACCAGCGTGCCGATGCGGCCCACGCTGTACTTGGCGGCCGACAGGGCGCGCTCGCGGGTGAGGCGGTCGCCGTCCAGCGCGGCGGCGGCGTTGATGACGGCCGAGCGGGCCTGTTCGATCTCCAGCAGCACATCGGCCATGCGGTGTTGCAAGGCCTGGAAGCTGCCGATCAGCTTGCCGAATTGCTTGCGGGTCTGCAGGTATTCGATGGTGAACTTCTTGGTCACTTCCATCGCGCCCAGGGCTTCGGCGCTGAGCGCCAGGATGCCACGGCCCACGGCGTATTCCAGCGTGGCCAGGCCCTGGCCTTCGGCGCCCAGCAGGGCCGAGGCCGGCACGCGCACTTGGCTGAAGCGCACTTCGCCGGCACGGCTGCCGTCGATGTTGGGGTAGGCGCGCACACTCACGCCGGCCGTGCTGGCGGGCACGACGAACAGCGAGATGCCGTCCTCACTGGCCAGGTCGCCGCTGCTGCGGGCCGACACGATCAGGGTCTGCGCCTGGTCAGCCAGGGCCACCACGGCCTTGGCGCCGTCGATCACATAGCTGTCGCCGTCGCGGCTGGCACGGGTGGCCACGCGCTTGAGTTCGTAGCGCGAGTCGGCTTCTTCGTGGGCCAGGGTGGCGATGGTGCTGCCGTCGATGATGCCGCCCAGCAGCGACAGCTGGGTTTGGTTGCCGGCACGGGCCAGGGCACTGCCGGCCAGCACGGCGCTGGCCAGGAAGGGCTCGACCACCAGGCCACGGCCCAGCGACTCAAACACCACGGCGATGTCAAAGCCGGTGCCGCCAAAGCCGCCCTGGGCTTCGGTGAACAGGGCGCCGATCACGCCCAGTTCGGCGAACTGCGCCCATTGTTGCGGGCTGTGGCCCTTGCCGGATCGGGTGATGGCGTGGCGGGTTTCGATGCTGTACTGCTCGGCCACGTAGCGGTCGAGCGAGTCGCTCAGCATGCGGCGGTCTTCGGTGGGGGTGAAGTTCATGGTGTCGTCCTTGTCCTCACAAACCCAGGATCATCTTGGAGATGATGTTCTTCTGGATTTCGTTGGAGCCACCGAAAATCGACAGCTTGCGGTTGTTGAAATATTGGGCAGCGGCGTAGGATGCCTCCTGCGGGCCGACGTCATCGCCGCTGTAGCCCTCTTGCCGCGCCTCTTCGATGAAAGGCAGTGCGTAGGGGCCCATGGCGCGACGGGTCAGGGCGTTGAGTTCCTGGCGGATCTCGGTGCCCCGGATCTTGAGCATGGAGCTCTCCGCCCCCGGCACGCCACCACCGGCCACGGCGGCAATCACGCGGGCGTTGGTGGTCTTCATGTTTTCCAGGTCAATCTCGACCCTGGCCAGACGGGCCGCGAACAGCGCGTCCTGCGCCAGCGGTTTGCCGTACTTCATGACACGCGAGGCGATGAGTTTCAGGCGCTCCAGCGCGGCCACCGAGAAGCCCACGCCCGCGATGTTGGTGCGCTCGTAAGTCAGCAGGTACTTGGCGCAGGTCCAGCCCCGGTTTTCCTCCCCCACCAGATTCTCGACCGGCACCTTCACGTCGGTGAAGAAGACCTCGTTGACCTCGTGCTCGCCGTCCAGCGTGATGATGGGGCGCACTTGCACCCCCGGCGCGTTCATGTCGATCAGCAGGAAGCTGATGCCTTCCTGCTGCTTGGCTTCGCGGTTGGTGCGCACCAGGCAGAAGATCATGTTGGCGTGCTGGCCCAGCGTGGTCCAGGTCTTCTGGCCGTTGACGATGTAGTGCTCGCCCTGGCGCACGGCCGTGGTCTTGACCGAGGCCAGGTCGGAGCCGGCGCCGGGTTCGGAGTAGCCCTGGCACCACCAGTCGGCACCGCTGAGGATGCGCGGCAGCCAGTAGCCCTTCTGGGCTTCGTTGCCATACTTGATCAGCACCGGGCCCAGCATGTTGACGCCAAAGGGGATCGTGCGTGGCGTGTGAGCCAGCGCGCATTCGTGCTCGAAGATGAACTTCTGCACCGCGCTCCAGCCCGGGCCGCCGTATTGTTCGGGCCAGTGGTTGGCCAGCCAGCCTTGCGCGTTGAGCAGGGCGTGCCACTGTTCCAGGTCGGCCTTGCCCAGGTGCTTGCCTTCGCGCACCTTGGTGGTCAGACGAGCAGGTACCTGCTCGGCCAGAAAGCCTTGCACTTCGGCACGGAACGCCTCTTCTTCGGGGCTAAAGCTCAGGTCCATAGGGGTTCCTCAGTCTCTTTTAGAAAATTTCAAACAGTCCGGCGGCACCCATGCCACCGGCAATGCACATGGTCACCACGGCGTATTTCGCTTTGCGGCGACGGCCTTCCAGCAGCACGTGGCCGACCAGGCGCGCGCCGGTCATGCCAAACGGGTGGCCGATCGAGATGGCGCCGCCGTTGACGTTCAGGCGTTCGTCGGGGATGCCCAGCGTTTGCTGGCAGTAGATAGCCTGCGAGGCAAAGGCTTCGTTGAGTTCCCACAGGTCGATATCGTCGACGCTCAAGCCATGGCGGGCCAACAGCTTGGGCACCGCGAACACGGGGCCGATGCCCATTTCATCGGGCTCGCAGCCGGCCACGGCCATGCCGCGCAAGGCGCCCAGGGGCTGCAGGCCCAGACGCTCGGCTTGCCTTGCTTCCATCAGCACGCAGGCCGAGGCGCCGTCGGACAACTGTGAGGCGTTGCCGGCCGTGATGAACTGGCCGGCGCCGCGCACCGGCTCCAGCTTGGCCAGAGACTCGTAGCTGGTGCCGGCGCGGTTGCAGGTGTCGTGGTCGATGGTCACTTCCTGCTGGGTCACTTCCCTGGTCTCCTTGTGGGTGACTGCCATGGTGGTGGTCACGGAGATGATTTCGTCCTTGTAGCGGCCGCCCGCCTGCGCCTGGGCGGTCTTGCGCTGGCTCTCGACCGAGAAGCGGTCCTGCGCTTCGCGGCTGATGCCATAGCGCCGGGCCACGATGTCGGCGGTCTCGATCATCGCCATGTACAGCGCCGGCTTGTGCTCGTTGATCCAGGGGTCGATGCCGCTGTCGCCGTCTTCTCGGCTGCGGATGCCGGAGATGCTTTCCACACCGCCGGCGATCATGGCCGGGGCGCCGTCCACAATGATGCGCCCGGTGGCTATGGCCACGGCTTGCAGGCCGGAGGCGCAGAAGCGGTTGACCGTGGTGCCGGCGATGCTGATGGGCAGGCCGGCGCGGATGATGCTCTGGCGCGCCACGTTGCGCCCGGTGCGGCCTTCCGGGTAGCCGCAGCCGAGGATGGCGTCCTCAATCAGGCCGGGGTCGATGCCGGCGCGCTCGACGGCGGCCCTGACCGCAAACGAGGCCAGGGTCGCGCCGGGGACGATGTTGAATTCGCCCCGGTGGGACTTGGTCAGGGGTGTGCGGGCGGTGGATACGATGACGGCTTCACGCATGGTGTAGTCTCCAGAGGATGCGGATTAGGGCTTGTTGAGGCTGTCGAAGGTCTTGCCTTCATCAACCAGCTTGACCAGCAGTGCCGCGGGTTGCCAGAACAGCGGGTCTTCTTTTGCGAATTCGCGGATGTCGGCCAGGATCCGGGGCAGGCCGACCATGTCGGCGTATTTCATGGGACCGCCGCGGTGGCGCGGGAAGCCGTAACCAGACAGGAAGGTCACGTCCACATCCAGCGGGCGCAGGGCAATGCCCTCGGCCACGACCCTGGCGCCTTCGTTGACCATGGCGGCCAGGTAGCGGAGCATGATTTCTTCGTTGCTGAAGCTGCGGGGCGTGATGCCGGCACGCTGGCGCTCGGCGTCGATGATGGCCAGCACCTCGTCGTCGGGCTTGCCGGTGCGGGCACCTTGCGGGTACAGGTAATAGCCGCGGCCGGTTTTCTGGCCGAACCAGCCGCGCTCGCAGAGGCGATCGGCAATCTGCACATAGCGCGCCTTGGGGTCGCGCGTGGCGGCACGGCGCTTGCGCGTGGCCCAGCCGATGTCGCCGCCAGCCAGGTCAGCCACCTGGAACGGGCCCATGGGGTAGCCGAACTCACGCACCGCCTGGTCGATCTGGTAGGGCGAGGCGCCGTCTTCCATCATGTGGTCGGCGGCAGCGCGGTACACGGCCAGCACGCGGTTGCCGATGAAGCCGTCGCACACGCCGGCGCGCACGGGCACCTTCCTGAGCTTTTTGGCCAGCTCAAAAGCGGTGGCCACCACATCGGCGCTGACCTGGGCTGGCACCACGATCTCCAGCAGCTTCATGATGTTGGCCGGCGAGAAGAAGTGCAGGCCCACCACGTCCTGCGGGCGCGACACGCTGGCTGCAATTTCATCAATGTCCAGGTACGAGGTGTTGGTCGCCAGCACGGCGCCGGGCTTGCACACGCGGTCCAACTCGGCGAACACGGCTTTCTTGACGCCCATTTCCTCGAATACGGCCTCGATCACCAGGTCCGCCTGGGCCAGCGCGTCGTACCTGGTGCTGCCTTCGAGGCGGGCCAGCACGGCGGCCCTGGCTTCGGCCGTCATGCGGCCCTTGGCGATGAGGCCGTCATACACTTTTTCGACGTTGGCGCGGCCACGGGCAAGGGCGGCCTCGTCGCGTTCCACCATCGTGACGCTCAAGCCGGCATCCAGCACGGCCACGGCAATGCCGGCGCCCATGGTGCCGCCGCCAACCACGCCCACGCGCTCAATGGCGCGCGGCCTGGCGTGGCGCGTCTCGGGGGCCTTGACGACCTCACGTTCGGCAAAGAAGGCGTGGATCAGGCCGGCGCGCTGCGGGCTGTCAATGCACTGCAGGAACAGCTCGCGCTCCAGCTTCAGGGCCTCGTCAAAACGCCGGTCCAGAGCGGCCTGCACGGCTTCGATGATCT
>JAKFXU010000429.1 GCA_021731215.1 Rhodoferax sp. | reverse complement strand
TGGTTTCGCCCTGCGCGATTTTGGTGAGCTTGCCCACCATGCCGCCAATCACGACCTGCTTCAAGCCGGCCTTGAGCGCCGCGCCCATGGCGTAGCGCAAGAAGTCGCCCATCTGCACAAAGGCGGCCTCGGGCAGGTGCGGCAGCTCTTGCATCACAAACTTTTCGGTGCGCCCGCCGGTGGTGAGCACCACCACACCCTGCGGCAGCGTGCCCGCCACCTGCACGCCCTGCACCACGCTGGCGCGGTAGGCGGCGGTGGAATAGGGTTTGACGATGCCGGTGGTGCCCAAAATGGAGATGCCGCCCAGAATGCCCAGGCGGGCATTGGTGGTTTTTTTGGCCATTTGCTCGCCTTGCGGCACCGAGATCGTGACCTCGAAACCGGCCTCGTCAAGCAGCGTGCTACCTGCGGCACGCACATTGGCCTCGATGTTGCGCCGCGGCACCGGGTTGATGGCCGGTCCGCCCACGGTCAGCCCCAAGCCTTGCAGGGTGACCGTGCCCACACCCAGGCCACCGGCCAGCAGCACCTGGCCCGGCTGCGCCGGCAGCAGGCGCACATCGGCGGTCAGGTGCGCCTTGTCGGTGCAATCGGGGTCGTCGCCCGCGTCCTTGATCACCATGGCGTGCGCCGTGGCAGCTTCGACGCGGCCGTCCTGCACGGCAAAGGTCACCCGGTCGCCATTGGGCAGCAGGCACTCCACCGCGTCGGGCACCTGGCCGGTCACCAGGCCGATGACCGCCGCCCGCGCCGCCGCCGCCGAACACGCGCCGGTGGTAAAACCGGTGCGGGTGCCGCGTGGTGCGCTGCGCTCCATCATGCCGCCAGTTCCCTGGCCTCGGCCAGCCCCAGCAGCGCGTGAATGGCCGCCACCACCAGGGTCGAGCCGCCCTTGCGGCCCCGGATCACGATCCAGGGCACGTCCGACTCCAGTGCCATCAAATCCTTGGATTCCGCGGCCGAGACAAAGCCCACCGGCATACCCACCACCAGGGTCGGGCGCGCGCCCTCCTCCTTGACCAAGCGCACCACTTCAATCAGGGCCGTGGGCGCGTTGCCGATACCGACGATGGCGCCGTCCAACAGGCCCAGCCGATGCGCCTTGCGCATGGCCTGCACGGCGCGGGTGGTTCCCTCTGTTTTGGCGGCCTCGATCACATCGGGGTCGCTGATGAACTGGTGCGTAGTCAGGCCAAAGTGCGCCAGGCGCGGAACGGACAGGCCGACACAAATCATCTCGACATCGGCCACCACACGCGTCGTGCGCGAGAGGATGGCAGCCAGCCCCGCATCGACGGCAGCAGGGTGAAAGTTGGTCAGGCCATTGAAGTCGAAATCCGCGTTGGCGTGGATCATGCGGCGCACGATCGGCCATTGCTCGGGCGTGTAGGCGTAGGGACCGACCTCGCGGTCGATCACGGCAAACGAGTCGTGCTCGATGGCACGCCCGGCGGCGGTGAGTTGCTCGGTAACGACGTTGGCGGCAGGGTGGCTCATGACGGGACTCCGGTGTGGGGATGGGCGTGCTCGTGAGAATGATCGTGGGGGTGCTCATGACCATGGTCGTGGCCGTGCGGCACGGCATCATCATGGTGATGACCGCCCTGGCCGTGTTCCACCGCGAATTCACGGAACTTGCAGCCATCGCAGGCCATCAGGGCTTGCGGCGCACCGCGCTTCACATCGCCCACGCGCTGCTCCAGCACCTCGAAGATTTCACGCTCAAAGCCGAAATAATCGGTCAAGACAAAACGAATCGTGGGGTACTGGATTTTCAGGTTTTCCACCTGGCGCTTGATGCGCTCCACCAGCGTGCCGTTGAACAGGTAGTACGGCAACACCGCCACCTGCGTCATGCCCAGCAGGCTGTGGCGCTGCACCGCCTTTTCCAGACGCGGCCAGGTAATGCCGGTAAAAGCCACATCCACCAGTTCGTGGTCGCTTTCTTCCATCAGCCAGCGCGCCATCTTGGCCATCTCGCCGTTGGCGTGGCGGTCCGACGAGCCGCGCCCCAGCAGCAGCACCCCGGTGGTCGTGGGGTCGGGCATGTCGAGCGCCTGCATGGCGGTCTTGAGCCGGCGCTTGACCACGCCCAAGAGGTGTTCACAGGCGCTCAGGGGCGGCGCATACAGAAATTGCACCTGCGGGAACTTCAGCCGCGCGCCATCAATGGCCTGCGGAATGTCCATCTTGACGTGGCCGGCCGCATTCAGAATCAGCGGCACCACGATCACGCGGCGCGCGTGAGCGGCGGCGCGGCACAAGCCCTGGCTCAGGGTGAGGTCGGAAAATTCGATGAAGCAGACCTCGATCGACCAGCCGGGCTGGCGCTGGCGCCACTGCTCGGCAAAGGCCAGAATTTCGTCGTTGCCCGATTTTTCACGCGAGCCGTGGCCCACCAGCAAAATGGTCTCAAGGGTCATGGGGACTCCAACGTGAGGTTCGATACGGGGACGCTGGCGCGCCGGAAGCGGTGTGTGAAGCTGGCGTCGTAGAGTTTCGATTTGGCCAAGGTGGTCCACTGGCGGGCGCCCAGCGTCGGGCTGGCGATGATCATGGACTGGCTGACCAGCTTGGCCTCGCGACACAGCGCCTGGATGGTGGCCACGGTGCCGCGCACAATTTTTTGTTCGCCCGGCCAACTGGCTTTGTGCACCACCACGATCGGCGCGTCCGCAGACCAGCCGGCCGCCGTCAAAGCCGCCGTGACGCGCCCCATCAGGGTGATGCTCAAAAAGATGCACAGCGTGCTGTGGTGCGCCGCCAGCGCCTCCAGCGACTCGCCCGCGGGCATGGGGGTGCGCCCTTCCATGCGGGTGAAGATCACGGTTTGCGTGACCTCGGGCAGGGTCAGGCTCTCCACCGCCGCCGCCGCCGAGGCCATGGCAGACGAGACACCGGGCACCACCTGCACCGCTACCCCGGCGGCGTCCAGCGGCTGCACCAGCTCGATCAGCGCGCCATACAAACCGGGGTCCCCGGTTTGCAGGCGCACCACCGTGTCACAGCGGGCGGCCTGCGCAATCAGCCAGGCCGACATCTGCTCCAGCGTCATGTCCTTGCTGTCGGCGATCAGGCAGCCCGGCGGCGCCCAGCGCATCGCCGCTGCGCTGACCAGCGAGCCGGCGAACAGGATGGCGCCGGCGCGCTCGATCAGCCCCCGGCCCTTGACCGTGATCAGCTCCGGGTCGCCGGGACCGGCGCCGACAAACCAGACTGTTCCATCAACCATCAATTGATACCTCCGATTGGCACCTCAAGACGAGGCAAAGCCACCCACTGGCTACCCAAGGCATGGATGGCAATGCGGTGATCGAACACGGCTTCGAGCGCCCGGTGCGTTGCCGACTCAACACAGGCGCCTTGATGGGTAACCCGGCCATTGGCCATGATGACCATTTCGTCGGCATGCAGCGCCATCGATATTTCGTGCAGCACACTGACCACCGTCTTGCCCTGCCCGACCAGCTCGCGCACCACCGCCAGCCAGTCGGCCTGGTGCGGCGGGTCCAGGTTGGCCAGCGGTTCGTCCATCAGCAGCACCTGCGCCTGCACCGCCAGCGCGCGCGCCAGCAGCACGCGCTGGCGCTCGCCACCGGAGAGCTGGCCCAGGCTGCGCGCGCGCCAGTCCCAGGCCTGGGTGGCGCGCAGGGCCTGCTCGACGGCGGCTGAATCGGCCGCGCTGGGCGCGGCCAGCCAGGGCTGGTGCGGCAGACGGCCCAGCATGGCCACGTCCAGCACCGTCAGATCGTCGCCCGAAGTTTCGCTTTGCCCGAGCCAGGCCAGTTGCTGCGCCCGCCGGCGCCCCGCCATGGTGGCGAGCGGCTGGCCGAGCAGCGTGACGGCGCCGCTGTGCGCCAGCAAGCCCGCCAGCACCTTGAGCAAGGTCGATTTGCCGGCGCCGTTGGGGCCCACGATGCTGGTCCAGCGCCCGCTTGGCAAGGCCATGTCAATGCCGTGCAATACCTCGACCTGGCCGAGGCTGGCCCTGATGGATTGCGCCTTGATAGCTATGGTGGTCATGGCAGCTATCACAGACTGGCGCCTGCGGCGGCGCGGGTGTTGCGGTGCATCAGCCACAGCAGATAACCGCCGCCCAGCACCGCGGTGAGCACGCCCACCGGCAACTCCTGCGGCGCCATCAGCCACCTGGCCAGCATGTCAGCGGCCATCAGCAAGACACCGCCCATCAGGCTCGACAGCAGGATCAGGCGGCCGTGCGTCGTCTTGGCCACCGAGCGCACCAGGTGCGGCGCCGCCAGGCCGACAAAGGCGATCAGACCGGTTTGCGCCACCGCCGTGCCGGTGGCCAGCGCCAGCACCGCCACCAGCGCGGCGCGCATCTGCGGCAAGGGCAACCCCAGACTGACGGCGGTGGCTTCGCCCAGCGAGAGGCCGTCGAGCACATGGCTGAGCATCCAGGCCACCCCCACGCAGACCAGCCAGACCGCGGCCATCAGGGCGCAGGCGGTCCAGCCGACAAAGCCGGTGCTGCCGAGCATGAAGGCCTGCATCGCCTGCATCACCTCGGGCACCGTCAGCATGACCAGCGAGGTCATGGCACCCAGCACCACGCCGACGATGACGCCGGCCAGCAGCAGGCGCAGCGTATGCTGCACGCCTTTGGCCAGCATGAGGGTGAGCAGCACCGCGCCCACCGCCCCCACAAATGCCGCCCCGGTCAGTCCCAGGCGCGCCAGCCAATGGGTGGCAAACGGCGACACGCCAAAGAACACCAGCGCCAGCGCCACGCCCAGCGAGGCGCCCGAGGCACTGCCGAGCAGGTAGGGGTCGGCCAGCGGGTTGCGAAAAAGACCCTGCGCCACGGCACCGGCCAGGCCCAGCAAAGCGCCCGCAGCCCAGGCGCCTAGGGTGCGCGGCAGGCGAATGTCCCACACGATCTGCAGCGCCACCGGATCAGTCCAGGCGCGCAGCACGCTCTCGAAGCCGGTGCTGCCGACGCTGGCACCCAGTAACAGCAGCAGCACGCTGGCCAGAAGCAAGCACGCCCCGAGCCAGAACGCAGCGCGCTGCTGGTGGCACACATCGATCATGGCGCCCGGCCTGACTTGGCTTGCAGGCATTGCGCCATGATGCGCGCGCCCTCGGCCATGCGCGGCCCCGGGCGCACCAGCACATCGGACTGCGCCACGCTAAACACGCACACCCGTTGCGCCTTGATGGCGCGGATGCCAGACCAGCCCGGGCGCCCCTCCATCCCTGCGTAATTGCGGTCACCCACCATGATCAGGTCCGGATTGGCCCGCACCACGAACTCGGGGTTGAGTTTGGGGAACGGCCCCAGGCGGGCCGGCACAATGTTTTTGACGCCCAGGCGCGCCAGCGTTTCGCCGATGAAAGACGTTTCACCAGCGGCGTAGGGCGCGCGGTTGACCTCAAAATAGACCCGTGTCTGTTTGACGCTGGCAGGCAGGGATTGCGCCGCCGCCGACACCCCGGCATCGATCACACGCCAGACGCGTTGTGCATCGGGCACGTCCAACACATGGCCTATTTTCTCCAGCACACGACGCACATCGGCGTGGCTTTTCGGCTCCAGCGCCACCACCTTGAGGCCCAGCGCCTGCAGGCGCTCCGCGGCCCGGGAGGAGGTGGCCATCAGCACCAGATCCGGCCGCAATGCCACGATGGCTTCGATGTTCGGATCCAGCCCGCCACCGACCTGCGGCAAGGCACGCGCGCTGTCGGGAAAGTTGGAATAGCGATCCACCCCGACCAGCCGCTGGCACTGGCCCAGCTCGCACACGGTCTCGGTCAGCGAGGGCAGCAAGCTGACGATGCGCTGCGGCGACTGCGCAAAGGTCACGGTCACACCCCGGTCGTCGGTGACCTGCAGCGCCTGTGCCGCGCCCGCAGCCAGCAGGGCGCTGGCGGCGGCCAGGCACAGCAGCAGTTTTTGACGCCAATTCTTCATTCGGCGTCTTTCAAAGTCAGTGGCAAACCCGCTGCCATCAGCGTGACGCGCTGGCACGCGCGCGCCACCTGCTGGTTGAGCGTGCCCAAGGCATCGACAAAGGCCCGTACCTCGGTGCCCATGGGAATCACGCCCAGGCCAATCTCGTTGCCTACCAGCACCAGCGGCCCGGGCACGCTGGCAATGGCTTCCAAAAGCACAGCTACCGGAGCACTGTTAACGGGGGTCTGAGTCTCATTTTGTTCCATGTCTTGTGCAACCGGCATCAGCCAGTTGGTGAGCCACAGGGTGAGGCAATCGACCACCAGCAGCGTGTCGGCGCGGCTGTTGAGCGTGATGGCCTCGGCCAGCAGCAGCGGCTCTTCCACCGTGACCAGGCCCGGCACGCGCGCCGCCCGGTCCTGCTGATGCCGCGCAATGCGCTGGCGCATCTCCTCATCCCAGGGTTGGGCCGTGGCAATCAGCACCGCCCGGTGCGCCTTTGAGAGCGCCAGCCAGTCGCGCGCCAGCGACTCGGCACGGCGCGACTTGCCGCTTTTTTGCCCGCCCAGAATCAGCTCGCTGCGGGCAACCGTCAAGTCAGGCTCAACCATGCTTCGCACTCCATTGGGTGATGATGCGGTGCAAAGCGGCCACGCCATCGGTCAGCGCGGCGGGACCGGGCTGCAAGATATCGGCCGACTTGATCTCGAACAGTTGCTGGTTTTTGACCGCATTGACCTGCTCCCAGCCCGGGCGCGCCGCCACTTTCTCGGGCCGGAATTTCTTGCCGCACCAGGAGCCAATGATGATGTCGGGGTTGCGCCGCACGATCTCGGCGCCGTCGGCAATGATGCGGTTCTTGCCCAGCGACTGCACGGCCAGCTCGGGGAAGCAGTCATCGCCGCCGGCAATGCCGATCAGCTCGGAGACCCAGCGAATGGCGCTGATGTGCGGCTCGTCCCATTCCTCGAAGAAAATTTTGGGCCGGCGCGGCAGACTGGCCGCCGCGTCCTGAATGGCCGCCAGTTGCTGCTGCAGGGTCTTGATCAAGGCCAGCCCCTGCG
>JAKFXU010000430.1 GCA_021731215.1 Rhodoferax sp. | reverse complement strand
GTTCGAATCTCTCCGTTTCCGCCAACTACAGTTTTTTTGACCGTCCGCAAGAGACCAAAAAACCATCCCTAAAAGCCCCGTAAGCGTTTGTGCCACGGGGCTTTTTCTTGCGGCTAATTTGGACCGGCGATGGCGCCCGATCCGGGTAACCCAATAAAACTGCCGACACCCATCACGCACGCAATCGAGCGGCTTCAAACCCGGTGACATCCAGGTCGGGCGTTTTGCCGGCTATCAGGTCGGCCAACACTCGGGCCGAGCCGCAGCTCAGTGCCCAGCCGCTGGCGCCATGGCCCAGGTTCAGCCACAGTCCGGCGATGCCGCTGGCGCCCAGCAGCGGCGGGCCATCGGGCAGCATGGGGCGCGCGCCTTTCCACTCCTGCACACCGTTCGACAGGTTGGCGGCGCCAGGAAACCAGTCGTGCAAGACCTTGTAAAGGGTGGCGAGGGAACTGGCTCTTTTCTGGTCGGGTGAGCCGCCGAGTTCGGCGCTGCCAGCGACCCGCACGCGCTTGCCCAGCCGGGTAATGGCCACCTTGTAGCGCTCGTCCAGCACGGCGCTGCGCGGGGCGTTGAGGGGCTCGCGGATGGTGGCGCTGACCGAGTAGCCGTGCACTGCGGCCAGTGGCACTCGCAGGCCCAGAGGCGCCAGCAGCCGGGCCGAATCCAGCCCGGCGCACAGGATGGCGGCGTCATACTGGCGCGCTGTGGGTTCGCCTGCAATGCCAACGCCGACCCCGGCGGCGGGCAGCACGGTCGTGACGGTGGTGTTGAACGAGAATTTGACGCCCAGGCGCTGCGCCTCGTTTTTCAGCAGCAGGGCGAACTGGCGGCAGTTGCCCGCTTCGTCGTCGGGCAAATGTACGGCGCCAAAAAAGGCCATGTCCGGATTGAGCCCCGGCTCGATCTTGCGGGCGTCCACCGGGTCGAGTTCTTTCAACACGACTCCGGCATCGCGCAGCACCTGCAGACCCGCTTGCACCCGTTTGCTGTCTTGCTCGGAGCGCAGCAGCACCAGGCAGCCGTCGCTGCGCTCGTACTCCAGTTTTAAATTGGCCGTGATGTGGTGCAGCCGCTCACGGCTGTAAAACGCCAGGCGTTGCAGGTGGGCGCGGTGGGCCAGATAAGTGTCAAGCTTGCCGGCGCGATACCATTTCCATAGCCAGGCCAATTCGCGCCCCGAGAGTGGCAGACTGAGCCTGAGCGGCGCGTAGCGGCTGAACAAGTGCTGGATTACGTTGCCTGGCATGCCCGGTGCGGCCCAGGGCGTGACGTAACCCGGTGCCACCAGGCCGGCATTGGCAAAACTGGCCTCCTCGGCGGCCGCTCCGCGCCGCTCCAAGACGGTGACTTCGTGCCCGTCACAAGCCAACTCGTAGGCCGTGGTGATGCCAATGATGCCGGCACCAATGATTGCAATCTTCATGAATCCCTTGTTCTGATGCGTGAATGGCATCCAGCGCGCGCGAAATAGGCACGCGCTATTATTTTTGTAGTAAGTGCTCGATCTGCAGCGCAATGTTGAGCACCGGGTCGTCGCGCATGGCGCCAGCCCAGACCATCAAACCGACGGGCAACTCGTCGCTCGCATGGCAGGGTAGCGAGAGGGCGCAGCCGTCCAGCATATTGATCGCACTGGTGTTTCGCAGCAGCAGGGCGTTGATTTGAGAAAAGGCGTCGTCGCGTTCGGCGCCGGGCGCTACGTCGGCTATGGGGGGTGCGACCAGGGGTACGGTGGGCGACAGAAAAGCGTCATAGCCCCGCATGGCAGTCTCCATTCTTTTTATCCAGTTGCGCCGGGCCGCCTGCAGCTCAAGGTAGTCGCACGCGCTGATTGCCGCACCGCGCTGGATGCGGGCGGCGACGCGCGGGTCGTAGCGTTGAGCTTTGCGTTCCAGCAGTTGGCGGTGCCAGGCGTAGCTCTCGGCCGCCGCGAAGCCGCCGCCGGCCTGCATGGGCCGCAGTTCATTGAGTTCGGTAAGTGCCAGTTCGTCGATGCGGGCCCCGGCATGGCGCAGGGTCGCCAGGGTGCGCTGCCAGGCGCGCGACACCGTGGCATCGAGCCCGTCCAGCATCAGGGTAGTGGCGACCCCCAGCCGGTAGGCGCTCAGCGGTGCCGTGCTGCGCGTTACCTGGCGCTGGGCCAATAGTTCGTGCGCCAGTATCGCGTCGGGCACCGAGCGGGTGAGGGCGCACACGGTGTCCAGAGTGGTCGACAGCGGTAGCGCGCCTTCGGTAGGAACCAGCCGGGCGGTGTTTTTGAAGCCAACGATGCCGTTGAGGGCGGCCGGAATGCGGATCGAGCCACCCGTGTCCGACCCCAGCCCGATGAAGGCGGCGCCGCTGGCCACCGAGACGGCCGCACCTGACGACGAGCCGCCGGGGATGCGGGGCAGCTCGCTCGCGCAGGCGTTGGCCGGGGTGCCAAAGTGCGGATTGACGCCAACACCGGAGAAGGCAAACTCAACCATGTTGGTGCGTCCGATGATGGCGGCGCCGGCGCGACGCAGCCGGGCCACCGCCGGACTGTCTAGAAAAGCGGGCGCGCCATCGCGCAGGGCGAGGGAGCCGGCGCTGGTGGTTTGCCCGGCAACGTCGAACAGGTCCTTGATGGATACCGCCAGGCCCGCCAGCGGCTTGTCCACGATGTCGGCGCTGCTGGCCACGGCGCGGGCTTGGTCAAACATGCGCTTGAGAAACACGTGCCGGCAGCGCGCAGATTGGGCGGCAGCGATGGCCCGCTCAATTTCCGCTGGTGGGTGGGTCTGGCCGCTGCGCAGCAAGTGCCGCGTGGTGTGGAGGTCTGCAAGCATGAGGTGAGGGGAGCTGAGCTATAATCTTTGGGTTTTGCAGAGTGGCCCGGTGGCTGCTTGGCGAAGCAAATCAGCAAACCAGTTTCATCAAGGTGTTGCGGCTTTTTGGGGGATATTCATAAATCCCTTTTTAAATGACGCAAAAACGAACTGGATTTTAGACCTAACCTTTGGAGTTAACCATGTCAGTTACCATGCGCGAAATGCTGGAAGCCGGTGTCCATTTTGGCCACCAGACCCGCTTCTGGAACCCCAAGATGGCGCCGTTCATTTTCGGCCATCGCAACAAAATTCACATCATCAACCTGGAAAAATCGCTGCCGATGTTCCAGGAGGCCGCCAAGTTTGTGCGCCAAATCTCGGCCAAGCGCGGCACCGTGCTGATGGTCGGCACCAAACGCCAGGCGCGTGAGACCGTGGCCCTGGAAGCCCAGCGTGCCGGCGTGCCGTTTGTTGATCAGCGCTGGCTCGGCGGCATGCTGACCAATTTCAAGACGGTCAAGACCTCCATCAAACGCCTCAAAGACATGAAGATCCAGCAAGAAGCGGGTCTGGACAGTCTGAGCAAAAAAGAGCAGTTGATGTTTGCCCGCGAACTGGCCAAGCTGGAACGCGACATTGGCGGCATTCAAGACATGACAGTTCTGCCCGATGCCATTTTTGTGATTGACGTGGGCTTTCACAAAATTGCGATCGCTGAAGCCAAGAAGCTTGGCATTCCCCTGATCGCGGTGGTTGATACCAATCACTCGCCCGAAGGCATCGACTATGTCATCCCCGGTAACGACGACTCATCCAAAGCCGTGATCTTGTATGCACGCGGCATTGCCGATGCCATCATTGAAGGCCGGGCCAATGCGGTGGACGATGTGGTCAAGGCGATTGTGGCGGAGAGCGCTGACGAATTTGTCGAAGTGGACGAGGCCTCTGCCTGAGTTGTCCGCAACCCCAAAAAAGGGGGCTGCTGTGCCCCTTTTTTTTAGCCCCTTTTTAAATTACTGAACTGAGTACGGAGAATCAAGATGGCTGCAATTACCGCAAGCATGGTGGCTGAACTGCGTGGCAAGACCGATGCCCCCATGATGGAGTGCAAACGCGCGCTGACCGAGGCGCAGGGCGATATGGCCAAAGCCGAAGAGCTGCTGCGGGTCAAGCTCGGTAGCAAAGCCGGCAAGGCGGCCGGGCGCATCACCGCTGAGGGCGTGGTCACCAGCTACATCGATGGCAATCTCGGCGCCCTGCTGGAAGTCAACTGCGAAACCGACTTCGTCACCAAGAACGACAGCTTTCTGGCGCTCGCCAATGCGGCGGTGCAACTGATTGCCAAGAACAAGCCGGCTGACGTGGCGGCGCTGGGCGCCTTGCCCTATGCCCAGGACGGCTTTGGCCCGACGCTGGAAGACGTGCGCAAAGGCCTGATCGGCAAGATTGGTGAGAACATGAGCTTTCGCCGTTTCAAACTGTTCGCAGCCGGCGACAAGCTGGCCTCCTATTTGCATGGCACGCGCATTGGCGTGGTGGTGGAGTTCGAGGGTGATGAAACCGCCGCCAAGGATGTCGCCATGCACGTCGCCGCGATGAAACCGGTGGCTTTGTCGAGTGCCGATGTGCCGGCCGAGCTGGTGGCCAGGGAGCGTTCGGTGGCGGCTGCCAAGGCGGCGGAAGATGCAGCGCTTGCAACTGCGGCCGGCAAGCCGGTTCAGTCGGCCGAGATCGTGGCCAAGCGGATTGAGGGCGGTGTGCAGAAATACCTCAAGGAAGTGTCGCTGTTCAACCAGTCCTTCGTGAAGAACGACAAGCAGACCGTTGAGCAGATGCTCAAAGCGGCGGGCACCACGGTCAAGGCCTTTACCCTGTATGTGGTGGGCGAAGGCATCGAGAAAAAAGTCGATGATTTCGCGGCTGAGGTGGCGGCCACGGTGGCAGCAGCGAAGCAGGCCAGCTGATCGTTGGCGATCCAACCGGAATTCGGTTTTCCCCTAGATCCAAATTCAGATCGAAATCATCGGGCTGAATTTGGATTGATCCCGCTTAACAGTTAGCACATCAAGGAGTCCATCATGTCCGTCGCCCAACCAGCCTACAAGCGAATATTGCTCAAGCTGTCCGGCGAGGCCCTGATGGGGGACGACCAGTTCGGCATCAACCGCGACACCATTGTGCGCATGGTGGACGAGGTGGCCGATGTCACCCGCCTGGGCGTGGAAGTGGCGGTGGTGATTGGTGGCGGCAACATTTTTCGCGGTGTGGCAGGTGGTTCGGTCGGGATGGACCGGGCCACTGCCGATTACATGGGTATGCTGGCCACCGTGATGAACGCCCTGGCCTTGGGCGACACCATGAACAAAGCCGGCCTGACGGCGCGCGTCATGTCGGCCATTGCGATTGAACAGGTGGTCGAACCCTATGTCCGGCCCAAGGCCTTGCAATATCTCGAAGAGGGCAAGGTGGTGATTTTTGCCGCCGGTACCGGCAACCCATTTTTCACCACCGATACCGCCGCTGCTTTGCGCGGTGCCGAAATTGGCGCTGAAATCGTGCTCAAGGCCACCAAGGTGGATGGGGTTTACAGCGCCGATCCGAAGCAGGATCCACGCGCCACCCGCTACAGCAAAATTTCGTTTGATGAAGCCATGGCGCAGAATCTGGGCATCATGGATGCCACTGCGTTTGCCTTGTGCCGCGATCAAAAACTGCCGGTCAAGGTTTTCTCCATTTTCAAACACGGCGCGCTCAAGCGCGTGGTGATGGGGGAGGATGAGGGCACGCTGGTCTATGCCTGAGCATGGCAAAATTGCAGCCGGCGCCTGGTGCGCCTTGAACCGTTGAGTGAGGAGAAATTAATGCCGATTGCCGAGATTAAGAACACGGTTGAAGCCAAGATGGATCAGTCCATTGCCGCCTTCAAGAACAACCTGACCAAGATTCGTACCGGCCGGGCCAACCCGGCGCTACTGGATTCCGTCCACGTTGACTATTACGGTGCCATGCTGCCGATCAGTCAGGTGGCCAATGTGTCTTTGCTCGATGCCCGCACCATCAGTGTTCAACCCTGGGAAAAGGGCATGGGCGCCAAGATTGAGAAAGCCATTCGCGACAGCGATCTGGGGCTCAACCCCTCGTCCATGGGGGATTTGATTCGTGTTCCCATGCCGGCCATGTCGGAGGAGCGGCGCAAGGAACTCACCAAAGTGGTCAGGCATGAAGGGGAAAGCGCCAAGATCGCGGTGCGCAATCTGCGCCGTGATGCCAACGAGGCGGTGAAAAAGGCGGTCAAAGACAAGCTGGCTTCCGAGGATGACCAAAAGCGGTCGGAGGCCGAGATCCAGAAAGTGACGGATCGGCACATCACCGAAATCGATCGACTGGTGGCCGCGAAAGAGCAAGACCTGATGGCGGTGTAAATTGTCGACAGTGCCGCACCACATCGCCATCGTGATGGATGGCAACGGACGCTGGGCATCCAACCGGTTTCTGCCACGGGTTGCCGGCCACAGGCAAGGGGTTGAGGCGCTGCGCCGATGTGTCAAGGCCTGTGCCCGGAGGGGGGTTGGTGTGTTGACCGTATTCGCTTTTTCTTCAGAAAACTGGAGCCGTCCGGCCGACGAGGTGGCTGGTCTGATGGATCTCTTTGCCATGGCGCTGACCAGAGAGGTGCCGCAACTCAAGGCCGATGGTGTTCAGTTGCATTTTGTCGGTGAGCGCGCCGGTTTGGCGGCCAAAGTGCGCGCCAACCTGGAGCAAGCCGAGCTGGCGACGGCGTCCAATGCCGGCCTGATCCTGAATGTCTGTTTCAACTACGGCGGTCGCTGGGATATCGTTCAGGCGGCTGCAAAATTGGCAGCGCAGGGCAAACCTGTCACTGAACTCGAATTGAGCGGGGCCATGGCGCTGGCGCATGTGCCTGATCCCGATCTGGTGATTCGCACCGGTGGCGAGCAGCGCGTCAGCAATTTCCTGTTGTGGCAAACGGCCTATTCGGAGTTTTTTTTCAGTGACAAGCTGTGGCCCGACTTTGATGAAGCGGCACTGGATCAGGCGATTGACGCCTTCAAGCAACGGGAAAGACGCTTTGGCAAGACATCGGCTCAGTTGCAGGCACCGGCGCCGTCCACAACCCTTGCTTGAGGAAAATAGATGCTGAAACAGCGCGTCATAACGGCCCTGGTGCTGCTGCTCATTTTGCTGCCGGCCCTGTTC
>JAKFXU010000068.1 GCA_021731215.1 Rhodoferax sp. | reverse complement strand
GAAAAAAGCCGTAGCAGCGCCGATCCGAGTCCAGCCGGTTCTTCATGTCGGCCCAGCTTTTGATGTCGTGCACCGCCTCGTACTTGATCAGTTTCTCGATCAAGGACGCGGGCGAATCCCAACTGATGCGCCGCAGCTCCAGAAAACCGACGTCAAACCAGGTGGAGAACATGTATTCCATCTCGACGTCCAGCGCTTGCAGGCGCTGGTCGGACTTCAGATAGGGCAGCATTTCGGCGCGCAGATCGACCAAAAACCGTATCCCTTCGGGAAAGGCGCTGAAGCGCTGCAGCAAACGCCGGCGCGGCGACACCGTGGCGCGGCGGTAATGCACTTCAGCCACCGCTTCGTCGGGTGTTCCCACCGCCGCCGCGAACCGGGCCTTTGCCAGTTTGACGACTTGCGGATCGGCCACGAACTGCTCGCTCATCAGCAGCCAGCAGTCGCGCCGCTGCGCCGGCGTGGCCGCGCCGTACCAGAGCGCCACGCCGCGGGCCCGGCGCCCGCCTTCGACCTCGCTGACATGGTCGTCCACCACCGCCTGCAACTCGGTCAGCGTGCGGCGCAGCTCACGCGGCGACAGCGCCTCTTCCTTGTGGCGCAAGGTACCGGCCAGGCGCTCGCGGGTGGAGCGCAGGGTCTGGCGCGCGCTCTCCGAAGCATCGGTGGCGGCTGCAGCCTCTTTTTTCTTTGAACCCGCGACCGGCAGCAGTTTGGAAACGTTGCGGCTGATCCAATCGGAGGTGTTCATGTCAATCGCCTGCTTTACTGATGGCGGGTCCGGGCCCAGCGCCACAGGCCGGCCCCGCCCACAATCATGGGCAGACACAGCCATTGCCCCATGCTCAGACCGAGCGACAAAATGCCCAGATGCGCATCGGGTTCGCGGAAGAACTCGGCGATAAAACGAAACACCCCGTAGCCGATCAAAAAGACCGCCGCCACCTGGCCTTCGCTGCGCTGCTTGCGCGCATAGAGCCACAACAGCACGAACAACAGCAAGCCCTCCAGCAAGAACTGGTAGACCTGCGACGGGTGGCGCGGCAAATCGCCCGCGCCCCGAAACACCATGCCCCAGGGCAGATCCGGGCTGCTCACGCGGCCCCACAACTCGCCGTTGATGAAGTTGCCCAGCCGTCCCGCTGCCAGCCCGGTGGGCACGCACGGCGCCACAAAATCAGCGACTTGCAGCCAGGGCTTGGCGCGGGAGCGGGCAAACCACAACATGGCGACAATGACACCCAACATGCCGCCGTGAAAACTCATGCCGCCTTGCCACACCGCAAAAATCTCCAGCGGGTGCGCCAGGTAATAGAGGGGTTTGTAAAACAGGCAATAGCCCAAGCGGCCGCCCACTACCACGCCCAGCACCCCCAAAAACAGAATGTCCTCCACGTCCCGGCGGCCCCAGGAACCGGGTCCGACGATCGACGCAAACGGCTCATGGCGCAGGCGCCGCAAACCCAAAAGCATGAACAGGCCAAAAGCGGCCAAGTAGGTCAGGCCATACCAATGGATGGCCAGAGGGCCGAGCTGCAGCGCGACCGGATCAATTTGGGGGTGAATCAGCATAGACGACATTGTGCATGAGCGCGTCCACACCACGGCCTTTGCCGGAGAACGCCATTGTGTTTTCTGGGGCCAGTTTCCCGGCGGCCACAAGCAGGCTCAGACCCGGCGGCCGGTGGCGGCATCAAACCAGTGCAGCCGGTCGGCCCGGGGCGTGACATGGATGGTCGCGCCCAGTGCGGGCACGGCATGCGTCTCCTCGGTCCGGATAATCACCATCTCATCGCCCGTGCCGTGCGACCAGCGGCCATAAACCAGCCGTTCCGCGCCCAGCATCTCGACCGCTTCCACCCGCAGCGCCCAGCCGGTGGCGGTGATGTCCAGATGCTCGGGGCGAATGCCCACGATAGTGCCGGGCCTGGCGTCGGGCGCGTCCTTGAGCAGATTCATCGGCGGTGAGCCGATAAAGCTGGCGACAAAGGTGGTGGCCGGGTACGTGTACACCTCTTCCGGGGTACCGAACTGTTCCATCCGGCCGGCGTTCATGACGATCATGCGCTGCGCCAGCGTCATGGCCTCGACCTGGTCGTGGGTGACGAAGAGCGAGGTGATGCCCAGTTCGCGGTGCAGCTTCTGGATTTCGAGCCGGGTCTGGGCCCGCAACTTGGCGTCCAGGTTGGACAGCGGCTCGTCAAACAAGAATACCTGCGGCTGGCGCACGATGGCGCGGCCCATGGCCACGCGCTGGCGCTGACCGCCCGAGAGTTCGCGCGGCTTGCGTTCCAGATAAGGCCCGAGCTCCAGAATTTTCGCGGCCTTGTCCACGCGTGCTCTGATCTCGTCCTTGGACACCTTGGCGATCTTGAGGCCATAGGCCATGTTGTCGAACACACTCATGTGCGGATACAGAGCGTAATTCTGGAACACCATGGCAATATCGCGCGCGGCGGGTTCCAGCTCGTTGATCACCCGGTTGCCGATCGAAATTTCTCCGCCGCTGATCTCTTCGAGCCCGGCCACCATGCGCAAGAGCGTCGATTTGCCGCAACCCGAGGGTCCGACGATGACGACGAACTCACCGTCAGCGATGTCGGCATTGACGCCGTGGATCACCTGGTTGGCTGATTTGCCAAAGCCGTAGCGTTTGATGACGTTTTTTAGGGTAATTGAAGCCATTATTTTTCTGTATCCACCAAACCTTTGACAAACCATTTCTGCATCAGGATCACCACCACGGCCGGGGGAATCATGGCCAGTAAAGCGGTGGCCATGACCACGTTCCACTCGGTGTAGGACTCACCGGCAATCAGCCGGTTGATGCCCAGCACAATCGGGTACATCGATTCATTGGTGGTCACCAGCAGCGGCCACAGGTACTGATTCCAGCCGTAAATGAACTGGATCACAAACAACGCCGCAATCGAGGTGCTCGACAGCGGGAGCAGGATGTCCTTGAAAAAACGCATCGGGCCGGCCCCGTCGACGCGGGCTGCTTCCACCAGTTCATCGGGCACCGTCAGAAAAAACTGCCGAAACAAAAAAGTGGCGGTGGCCGAGGCGATCAGCGGCACGGTCAGTCCGGCGTAGGTGTTGAGCATGCCCAGATCCGCCACCACCTGGTAGGTCGGCCCAATGCGGACCTCCACCGGCAGCATCAGGGTGACGAAGATCATCCAGAACACCAGATTGCGAAACGGGAAGCGGAAGTAAACGATGGCAAACGCAGACAGCATCGAGATCGTGATCTTGCCAATGGCGATCACCATGGCGGTCACAAAACTGACCCATAGCATGGGAGCAACCGGCGGAATCATACTGCCGGCACTGGTTTCGCCGCCAAACAGCGCCAGCCGAAAACTCTCCAGCAAGTTGCTGCCCGGCCACAGCGAGATCGGCACGCTCTGGGCAATTTGTTGTGCAGTTTGCGATGCCGCGACCAGCGTCAGCAGCACCGGGAAAGCCACGATCAGCACCCCGGTGATGACGATCAGGTGCGCTACAAAGGTAAGGCCAGGGCGACGTTCAATCATGCAATGTAAATCAAATCAATTGCGGACAACACCGGCTCCATAGCGGCTGCGCGTTGCCCTGCAGGTTGTCAATAATTAACCTTTTTCTCGATGAAGCGGAACTGGATGACAGTCAGCGCAATCACGATCAACATCAGCACCACCGACTGCGCGGCCGAGCCACCCATGTCCAGCGCCTTGAAGCCGTCGTAGTAGACCTTGTAAACCAGAATCGAAGTCTCCTTGCCCGGACCGCCATGGGTCACCGCGTCAATGATGGCGAAAGTGTCAAAGAAGGCATAGACCACGTTCATCACCAGCAGAAAAAATGCGGTTGGAGAGAGCAGCGGAAAGACAATCGTCCAGAACCTTTTCCAGGGCGTCGCGCCGTCGATCGCCGCCGCTTCAATAAGCGACTTGGGAATCGACTGCAGGCCGGCCAGAAAAAACAGGAAGTTGTAGGAAATCTGCTTCCAGACCGCCGCCATCACGATCAGCGCCATGGCATGGTTGCCATTGAGCAGGTGGTTCCAGTCCAAGCCGAACCAGCGCAGGGCATAGGCCAGGATGCCCATGGGCGAGGCAAACATGAACAGCCACAGTACGCCCGCCACCACCGGCGCGACGGCGTAGGGCCAAATCAGCAGCGTCTTGTAAAAACCGGCACCCCGGATCACCCGATTCGCCATGACCGCCAGCAGCAGGGAAATAGTCAAACCACAGCCCGCCACCAATACCGAAAAAACGGCGGTGGTTTTGAAGGAGTCAAGGTAGCCGGGGTCGGCAAACAGGCGCTCGAAATTAAGCAGCCCGACAAACTCGCGCGACATGCCAAACGGGTCTTCCGTCAGCACGCTTTGGTAAAGCGCCTGAGCGGCTGGCCAGAAGAAGAAAACCAGGACGATCACCATCTGGGGCGCAACCAGCACCCAGGGCAGCCATCCTGATTTGAAGCGGACGCGTTTTTCCACCTCGACTTATTTGCCGGAATTGGCTTTCTGAAAGCGCTCGAGCTGCTCATTGCCCCGTTTGATGGCCGCTTCCAGTCCGTCCTTGGCACTTTGCTTGCCACCCCAGACGCCTTCAAGTTCCTCGTCAATAATGGTGCGAATCTGGACAAAGTTGCCCAGCCGGATGCCGCGCGACTTGTCGGTCGTCTTGCGGATCATTTGGTTGACAGAGACATCGGTGCCCGGATTTTCCTTGTAGAAACCTGATTTATCGGTCAGTTCGAAGGAGGCCTTGGTCACCGGCAGGTAGCCGGTACGCTGGTGGCTTTTTGCCGCCACATCCGGTTGCGAGAGAAAGCTGAAGAAAGCGGCCACCGCCTTGTACTCCGGCGCAGTCTTGCCCGCCATCACCCACAGACTGGCGCCGCCGATCACTGTGTTTTGCGGTGCGCCCGTGACGTCCGGGTAGAACGGCAGGGTGCCGATGCCGGAGGCAAATTTCGAATTGCGTTTGATGTTGCCATACAGGGCGGACGACCCCGTGGCCATGGCGCATTCACCCGAGACAAAAGTCGCATCTGCCGCATTGCCGCGGCCTTTGTACACAAACAGTCCTTGTTTGGACATGTTGGCCAGATTCTCAATGTGGCGAACGTGCAAAGGGGTGTTGAAATTCAGACGCGCATCGATCCCCTTCATGCCGTTGCCTTTGGTGGCAAATTCCGTGTTGTGCCAGGCAGAAAAACTCTCCAACTGGGTCCAACTGATCCAACTGGTGGTAAACGGACATTTGTGGCCGGAAGCCTTGAGTTTGGCTGCCGCCAGCGCTACTTCAGGCCAGGTGGTCGGTGGCTTTTCGGTGTCGATCCCGGCCGCCTTGAAGGCGTCCTTGTTGTAGTGGAATACCGGCGTCGAGCTGTTGAATGGAAAACTCAGCATTTGACCGTTGGGCGCAGTGTAGTAACCGGCCACAGCATCAACGTAGGCTTTGGGGTCAAACTTCTGACCCGCTTCCTTCATGACTTCACCGACCGGCTTGATGGCGCCTTTGGAAGCCATCATGGTGGCGGTTCCGACCTCGAACACCTGCAGAATGTGCGGTGCGTTGCCGGCGCGGAAGGCGGCAATCGCGGCCGTCATGGACTGGTCGTAACTGCCCTTGAAGACCGGCGTAACCTTGTAATCCTTCTGGCTGGCGTTGAAGTCCTTGGCCTGGTCATTGACCCATTCGCCCAGCGCGCCGCCCATCGAATGCCACCACTGGACTTCGGTTTGCGCCTGGGCAGAAATGGAAAAAGCCGCTGCGAGTGCGACGGCAGCAAGTTTGAATTTCATGCGTTCTCCTTGAATAAGAGCGTTGAGCATAGCCGTGAACTGTGACGGTTACGCGACAAAAATAGGTGAGAAACTGGAACCTTGGATTAAGCGCTAGTTTTCGGTGGGCTCCTATCCGGGTTTCCATCAGGGGAGCAGGTGAATGCTGCGCTGCAGCAGCCTCCATGATCGGCCTGGCCTGGGCGAGGTGCGCGAGAGTTCAGCGCGCGCGCACTGACAGCAAGGCGCGCACCACTTCGGCGAAGCCTGCGCCCCGTTCGCTCTTTGTGATGTAGCGCGGCCGATGCGTGAGCTCGGCTTCGAAGCGGCGAATGTTGGCGACGCCCACGCTATGCGGGAAGTGCTGGAACATCAGCTGGTCGTTGGTGGAGTCGCCCACATAAACCCAGTGCGTCAGCTCGGCGTCCAGCGTGCGACCCAGCAGTTGGCGCACGATCCAGCGCGCACCGGCCAGCTTGTCATGATTGCCATACCAGCCGTTGATGTGGATGCTGCTCACGGTGGCGTGCATGCCCTCGCTTTGCATGAGGCGCTGCACCTGCGCAATTTGTTCAGGGGCGAGATGGGCAAATTCACTGTGATCGATGGCGATGTCGGTCTCACGCCCCGGTGAGTCCTGCGCCAGCGTGGTGCCGGGCACTTCGCGCAGCACGCGCTGAGCCACTTGCTGCAGACGCACAAAATTGGCCGCGCGCGTGATCGCGTCCTGCTGGTAGAGTTTGTTGCTGTCCACTCCCACTGGGGGTAGCCCGGAGTGAGGACTCTCGCCAAGCTGTGGCACCAGCGCCATGGCGCCGTTTTCTGCCACGATGGCGTTGACCGGCCAGGCGGTCGCAAACGGCGTGCTCCAACCCACCGGGCGGCCGGTGATGGGGATCACGTGCAGGCCGGCGGCCTTGAGATCAGCCAGCGCCTGTAGCGCATCGGGCGTGATGGCGCCTTCGGTGGTCAGCGTGTCGTCGATGTCGGTGAAAACACCGCGAATCTGGCGGCGGTCTGCGGTGGACCAGTGGGCAAGAGATCGCATGCGGCAATTGAGGGAAAATTGGATCAACTTTACATCAGGGGCACGCCGCTGTACGATCCCGGCCTGAAGGCGAACCAGACCAAACGAAGGGCATCGGCATGCAGGAACTGGTGATTGAAAACATCCGCTTGGACCCGGAAATTGGCGACGGCATTTTATTCACGGTGACCATCGATGGTGTGGC
>JAKFXU010000069.1 GCA_021731215.1 Rhodoferax sp. | reverse complement strand
GAGCGACACCGTCAGCAAGCGCGGGCGGCGGCCCAGGGCGGCAAACACACGGGCAAGCATGTCGCGGTAAGTCATCGTCTCGCCACCGGAGATGTTGTACGCCCGGTTCGCCGCGCAAGGGGTTTGCAAAGCGGCCAAACAGGCAGCCGCGACATCCTCCGCATGAATCGGCTGGCGCAAGCCCGTTGCTTTACCCAGCACCGGGAAGAAACCAAACCGGCGAATAAAACGCGCCATCTCGGCAATGTTCTTATCCCGGCCAAAGCCGTAAATCAGTGTCGGGCGCAGAATCACCCACTCGATGCCACGGCTTTTCGCCCACGCCTCAACGCGGCATTCCGCTTCAATCAAGCGCGCCGCCAAAGCAGCTTCCGCCCTATCGCCAGAACTGACTTTTGTGAAACGGCTGGTGGATGACAGCGCCACAATACGCCGCGCGCCGCAAGCCTCTAGCAAAGCGAAGTAATCTGGCAACACCCAAATCGGGGCCACACATATCCAATAGGGCGCAACTCCCTCGCCCCTTTGGGGAGAGAACTGGGGTGAGGGGTGTTCAGCCAATGGCAATCGCCGCCACTCGACCCCTTGGCTGCTTTTGTTGGGTTGGCGGGAATAGCCCAGCACCTGCCACCCTGCCTTTACCAAGCGCGGCAGCAAACATTGTCCGACCAGGCTGCTGGCGCCCAGAACGCCGACACGCGAATCAGCCATGCCAACTTCGCAGATCACGCTGATAACTCCGGGTGCGCGAAGGCCGGTGCAAAATCATCGACATCTGCCGCAGACATGCCAATGGTTTTGGCGATGTCTTTCCAGCGGCCAACGGCGAGCCTTACCTGGCTCAACACCGTCAATTCGGCACCCGAGGTGAAGCCGAAAAGCGGCGCCACGGCCAAGGCTTCCCCTACAGAAGCGGTTTCACCCGCGTCCTCTGAAATCCACGTCTTCAGCGCCCGTTCCTTATCTGGAAAAGGGTTGAGATCAAAGGCGGGCGCCAGTCTCCATTGGCCGTGTGCATGATGCAAAAACCCGTGATTGTTCAGGTGGTCGTCTACGTTATTGATCAGAATGTTGAAAACCAATCTGCGCCACAACTCCTTCATATCGGCCCCCGCCTGGCTGCTGTGCATCCGCAGAGTTTCAGCGATATCAACGTAGGTGTACTGTTCGGCGGGCGTGGCCTGCATGAGAGAGCGTGCAGACAAGTACATGAGACGCTTGCCGCCCAACCGGTCGAAGCGGCTGATGACTGCCACCGGCACGCCTTCAGAGACAACGACTCGGGCTTTCGCAGCATGGACTCCCGCCGCTGCCGCAAGATGCAGCGCCAAAACCTCGCCATGCACGATGGAGCGCGTATCCCGCACGCTGGGAAACTTGCCAATGGCAAGCGTTCCATCCGCATCGATGATAGAACACTTGGGGCGCAAGCCGCCCAGCGATGTACCGTTCCCCCGCAGGAACTCAAGGTCGCGCGCGGTTTCCTTATTCTCTTCCACCGCCTTCGATGCCGACAGCAGGTGCGGCAACTGGATCAATGCCGGGGTTTCCCTTTTCCCGCCCGATGGCCGCTGGAAAATACCCTGGTCGTCCCGAAAACGAATGGCGCCCATCCGACTGAAATCATTCACCCAGAGCAGAAAATCGAAATCATCAAGCAGCCCGGTCGCCAGGCGATCACCGCCGGATTCCTTGCGCTGCCTGGCATGGTCACGCTTGATGACCATGCGCCCCCAGCCATCCGGTTCAACATCGGCAAAGCAGCCAAAAAATGCGGACTGATTGGCATCTTTGCTGGCGCGGTATTGATAACCGGTGACCAAGGGTAAATCTGGAGAAAGCGCGAACCGCCCAGAGTTTTCCAACCAGCTATCCGCATAGGCAAACGCAGCCACACGACGCGCACCCCTGGCCTCGAAGGTCAGCCTGCCTACCTGTAACGCATCTTCGCCCAGGCAAACACTCATGCTGCGCTTCACAGCGCCCCCGACCGCTTGCGCGGATTGGAGACGCGACTGGGTAGCCGCTCTTCTTCAAGCAACAGACCGGTATCGTCCATGGCTGCATCCATCAGGCTATCGAACGGAGTCCCCATCCCGAGGGCGAACAGCACCATCGCATACGCGCCCACGGAAGTGCCGGGGGCACCGGCGACCAACCGCGCATACAGTGGCGCCGAAATACCCGCACGCTCACACAGCGCGGCAATGGTGAGGCGGCGCTTTTTGCGGGCGACATCAATATCTCGACCGAGTTTGACCAGTGAGCGAGCGATTCGGGGTGTAAGCAGGATAACCGAAGTTTTAGCAGACATATACAACACCAGAGTTTCATTAACAGAGATTAGTATAACGTATTCGTAATATTAAATAAAACTTAACGCCCACCCTTGGCAAGCAGCCGCCGGCTGGTTAAACCTAGAAACCGCAGTTGACCGCTCATTTCCGCTTGCAAGGCCGCATGAACACTGACTTCTGTACCCACGCACGAGTTCACCTTTTGGGTGACAGCGCTACGTGCCCGATTGAGCCGCCCTGGCGCGCTCTGGCGGCGTTGCTCCTCCTTGCGGGCAGTAGCCCGCAGCGTCGTCCCGCCTTGCCATAGCACCCCATGACGGCCCACTCGGGCACGTTCAACTGCGGTTTCTAGGTTAAATAAACCGCGGCCATGCCAAAGCGCAGCCACGCCCCAACCGTCACCAAGCTCATCAGCACGCCCGGATACTGGTGGCGAAAGAATTTGCGGTAAAACGTGAGATCGGCAAGTGCTGCTTCGGATGTTTGAAAACGCGTTGTATCGAATTAGCCTTGACAAGCTAAATCCCTTACCGTAAAGTAAGGCAAAAGGAATTCAACATGACAACTGCCACACTCACATCCAAAGGACAGATCACCATTCCTGTCGATGTCCGCAATGACCTCAAGGTGGATGCCGGAGATCGCGTTGAGTTCGTGCAGATCGCGCCTGGTCGCTACGAGTTCGTGGCGGCCACCAGCGAGGTGACGGAATTGAAGGGCATGTTTGGCAAGCCCAAAAAGACCGTTTCCATTGAAGACATGAATGCGGCAATTGCTCAGCGTGGAGCTGCTGCACGATGATCGGCCTTGATACGAATGTCCTGGTGCGCTACATCATGCAGGACGACCGGAAGCATTCGCCCAAGGCGACCAGGCTGATTGAGTCTCTGGAGAGTGATAACCCCGGATACATCACCATGGTCTGCGTTGTTGAGTTGTATTGGGTGCTGACATCCTGCTACGAGCTGACGGGTGAGCAGGTGATGCAGGCGCTGCAAGCCATTCTTCGTACCAAGCAACTTTTGGTGGAGCGGGCAGATCAGGTGATGCGTGCATTGCGGGTCTTTGGCGAAGGCAAAGCCGACTTTGCAGACTGCTTGATCGAGCGATCTGCATCGGGTGCAGGTTGTACCCAAACCATGACTTTTGATGTTGGCGCATCCAAACACGCTGGCATGACTCTTATTGGCTGAAGGGTGTTGCCGCAGCAAGAATGAGGTGTCCCATCGCCGCCGTGGCGGGTCGGACCTTGATCTCAATGTCGTAGCCCAAACGCGTCAGGCAATCCATCGGCTTGCGCTCAGACAGTAAATAAATAGCGTTATACGCATTCAGGACGTGAGCCAGAAGCCGATTTGCCGATAAATTTGAGGCGCATTGCAAGCGTTTTCTCCATGTTGGTCAATCTGCGGTCGATTGGCACCCGTTCCGGTCAGCGCCTGGCAAACAATTGCGAAAGCTCGCGTTGACTGAGCTCGGCGTCCCCGGTATTCAACTCGATCAGTCGGCGCAGTTGGGTCAGGCTGCCGACGTCGATATCCTGGCATTCGATGCCGACATGCTGGTCTTCGAGGTGAACAATCTTGCCTATCATGACAATCGCATCACCGCCCTGCGTCAGCGCCAGCACCAGTCGGCATTTTTCCTGCAGTACCAGCGCCTGCAGCGGGGCCGTTTGCAGCAGCGCCCCCTTGAGCGCGATGTCGACCAGTTGCACGCTGATCGCCCGGTCATGCAGGTGCAACAACACCTCGGCGCCAAACGGAATGCGGGAGAAATGACGAAGGTTTTTGATTGGTGCTGTCTTCATGATGGATTCCGGATACGGCCTGCGCACGGGCGCACGCGGCTTGGACGCAGTGGCAAGGTTACGAGGCTTTGCCGCCAGGCGCAAGACCCGCATTGGCCATGTGCCGGCAGCACCGCGGGCCTGGCGATGGCGGGATGTTCGATCGATTGACCCTCTTTCATAGGCCCCCATTTTGACCGCGTTATCCTCCCGACCATGAACAGCCCCGTGAAATTGACAGTACAGGAGTTGGGCGAGGTCGCCGATCGTACTTTGGCCTACTACAACCAGCGCGCCGATGACTTCTTTGCCGGCACCCGGGACCACGACGTGCGCCAGAATCGGGAGGCATTGCTGCAATTTATCGAAGCAGCCGCACCGTTCACGCTACTGGACTTTGGCTGCGGGCCGGGCCGCGATCTCAAGGTTTTCCGGCAGCAGGGCCATCTTGCGGTAGGGCTGGAGGGTGCGGCACGTTTCGCCGAAATGGCGCGCTCCTACAGTGGCTGCGAGGTATGGCAGCAGGATTTCCTCACGCTCGACCTGCCCGCGCGTCACTTTGATGGCGTGTTCGCCAACGCGTCGCTATTCCATGTGCCGGGCCAGGCGCTGCCCCGGGTCTTGGCCGAGTTGCATTCCACGCTGAAACCCAAGGGCGTGCTGTTCAGTTCCAACCCAAGGGGCAACAACGACGAGGGTTGGAGCCGCGAGCGCTACGGCGCCTACCACGATCTGACCAACTGGCGCCGCTATATGACAGCGGCCGGCTTTGTCGAGTTGCTGCATTTTTATCGTCCGCCCGGTTTGCCGATCGAGCAGCAGCCCTGGCTGGCGAGCGTCTGGCGCAAAGGCTAGCCGGCCGGGAGCAGGACGCGCACCTGATTGACCACATCAACGCAAGCGGACCGACTGGTCAGACTCCCCTTGACCCCTTTCGAGCAGCGCCTCCAGCCCCTTCAGCATGGCGTAAAAATTGGCGTAGCCGTGCTCATTGGTGTCAAAGGTGGAATCAAGCCGTTTGATCATGCGCCAGAGATCGGCCTGCTTGACCCACGCATCCCCCTGAGTCTCGGCCAGCAGCCGCAGCGCGCGCTTGAGGAGCTCGGCCGCCGGCTGGTCTGCTGCAGCCGGGGCCAGCGCGGTGGCGGCCTCGGGCGCCATGGGCGCGGGCGTGCCGGCTGCCGGCACCAGATTTTCGTAGTAGCGAAACTCGTGGCAACTTCTGGCCCAGTGCCGGTTGGTCGATTTGCGGCTGCCCACGCCGATCAGGGTGCGCCCGGCCGCCTTGATCTTTTGCGCGACCGGCATGAAATCGCTGTCGCCGCCCACAATCAGCACGGTGCCAATGTGCGCAAAGCGGCCGATGTCTTCCACCGCGTCAAGGCAGAGCCTGATGTCGGCCCCGTTCTTGGCCGAGGCGCCGGGCGGAAACAGTTGCACCAGTTCAACCGCGCCCTGCAACAGGGCATCGCGGTAACGGCCAAAAAATTGCCAGTTGCAGTAGGCCCGGTTGATGGCGATGGGGCCGAACGCACAGGCCAGCTCGACGATGGCCTGCACGTCAATCAGCGGCTCCTGCAACTTGAAGCGCCCATCGGGCTTGCCGTACGAGCCCTCGCCCAGGCGCGCCTCGGACAGGCTGGCGTGCAGGTTTTCAAAATCCCAGTAGAGCGCTACCGACTGGTTGGCTGGGTTGTCACTTTGGTTCACGATGTTCTCCGCGCATTGACGCATTGGCTCATGCTAAGCGCCCCGGTCCGGCGCTGGTGGGGGCGCTGGGCGGCGGGCGTGCGCGCGGCGGGTTTCGCGCAGCATGAAGAGGTAGAGGCCTTCCACCTTGTCGCGCGCCCACGGCGTTTTGCGCAAGAATTTGAGGCTCGACGCCAGGCTGGGGTCGCTGATGAAACAGCGCAGCGGGATGCGCTCGCCCAAACCGGCCCAGCCGTAATGCGCGACCAGCGCGGTGACGATGGCTTCCAGGGTGAGACCGTGCAGCGGGTTGCGGGCCTGGCTCGGCGCTGGCTTGGGGACTGGAGGAGGAGGAACTTGCATACTGCGATTCTGGCACTGGTTGATCCAGCGCCGCTATCGACTTGTGTGAATAATGGCTTGCATTGTTATCGATATCGAGCGCTCTGCCCAAGGCCGCCAGTTGTCACAATACACCGAGTTGACCCGCCATGAATCCAACTACCGCAATCAGTAAGGAAGCAGGCCTGCGCACGCCAGCCGCCGTGCCAACGTGGGGCTGGCCATGAGCCTGTGGGCGTTATCGACCAGCCTGGCCGGTGGCCTGGGTCTGTTTTTGCTCGGCATGTCGATGATGACCGACGGTCTCAAGCTCGCCGCCGGGCCTGCGCTGGAAAATATTCTGGCCGGAGCCACCCGCACGCGCTGGCATGCGCTGGGCTCGGGCGTGATGGTGACGGCGCTGGTGCAGTCGTCGAGCGCCGTCACGGTGGCTGCGATTGGCTTTGTCAACGCCGGGCTGCTCTCGCTCGGGCCGGCGCTGTGGGTGCTGTTCGGTGCCAACGTCGGCACCACCATGACGGGCTGGATCGTGGCCCTGGTCGGGCTCAAGTTCAAGATTGAAGCGCTGGCACTGCCCTTGATCGGCGTCGGGGTAGTGCTGCGCCTGACCGGCCAGGGCCAGCGGCGCGGCGCCATCGGCTCGGCGCTGGCTGGTTTTGGTTTGCTGTTTCTGGGCATCGCAATGCTGCAGCAATCGTTCACCGGACTGGCCGGGCAAATCAGCCTGCCGCAAGGCGAGGGGCCACTGGCGGTGGTGGCGCAGGTCGGCATCGGCGCGCTGATGACGGTGCTGATGCAGTCGTCGAGCGCGTCGATGGCGATTGCGCTGACGGCGGCGCAGGGTGGCCTGCTGACGCCGCAGGGGGCGGCGGCGGTGGTGATAGGCGCCAACATCGGCACCACCGTGACCGCGCTGCTGGCGGCCATTGGCGCCACGCCCAACG
>JAKFXU010000151.1 GCA_021731215.1 Rhodoferax sp. | reverse complement strand
CTGCCACCGATCCACTGAAATAGAGCGAATTCCATTTAGTTGCTCCCTTTCAGCGGATTGATGGGGGTCAGCTTCTTGTATCCCCGCTTATCGACAAGAAGGTGATTTGCCGCTGTTTTCGCGTTGATGCAGTTGGGCGATGCCGCCAGTTCGCCGGGGTTGGCGGCGCATTTTTCAATCATTGCGAGTCGTTCAGCGTCATGGGTCTTGTACCAATCCACTGTCTGAACAGGCGTTTTCTCGCCGCAGCCGACTAGAGCAGCCGCCGCAAAGAGCAGGAGCGCAGAGAGCTTTTTCATTTCGCAATCCCCTTTGCGACTGGTAGCGGAACCGTGCGCAGGACGTGCGCAACTTCGGCGGCCGTGATGATTTGACGAGCCGCAAGGTAACGCAGCGCAGATTCAGCCATTCCGGCATGTGTTGGATTGGTGAAGCGTTCACGAGCGTTGAAGTAGCCCATAGTCACCGCAGCGATAGCGCCCACGATGGCAAAAAGAACGCATTGCCAGCTTGAAAATGCTTCGGCCGCCATGAACGGTAGGCGCACGCCGAGCAAGTCATAGGAGGCCCAAAAGGGCACCAGCAAGGCCCAGAAAACACCTACTACATCGAGATGAAAAACCTGCTCATCTTCTCGATAAGCAGTATGGAGTTTTCCGAACCGGCGCACTGCCAACCAGAATCCAATAACCATGCTGGCATAGAAGCCAGCAACGAGGCCCGCAAGAATATAGAACATGATCCGGCCCCTTATTTGTCGAGAGGATTGGTAATTTGCAGAGTCGGATAGCTGCGCTTATCAACGACCTTGGCGTTTATTTCTCGCTGCCGCTGCTTTTGAACGCGATCTTCCGCCGCCGCGACCATCGAATACATTTGCAGCTTGGTTTGCTCGTTTTGGATGTTGGCCTGTTCTGCGCCTATGCGCGCTTGCAGCTCCGCAATGGCTTTAGGGTCTTGCGTTTGATTGATCTTTTGCATGAGCTGGTCAATCTGATTGATGCGGCTCTTTGCAGCGTTATAGGCATCAAGAGCAAATCCCTTATCTTGCGCGCCTTTGACGGCCAGAGCTTCGCAAGACGTGCGCTGTTGCGAATCGTTGAAATGCGCGCAGGCGTCATAGATTTTGTTCGCGTCATAGACGGATTTACCGGTGCCCGTGAGGCCAGAATACCCGCCGTTTTTCACGCTGTCATAGACCGCTTGCCAGTCGCCGGGCAGATAGTCGCGCATGGCTGGGTCATTCAAGATAGTGCCGAGGCCACGCGAGCCGGTCAGCGATTCATATTGCTGCTTGGCCTGCTCAATCTGGCTCATCATCTGGTCATATTGAAGTTTCCACTTCGCAATGGTTTCGACCTGGGCCGCGATCTGCTGCCCGATGGATGCGCCGTCAGTGACGGGAATTTGAGCGAAAGAGGCCGACGACAGCGAAAGGCCACCGGCAAGGATCAGAGAGAGAGTAAGTTTTTTCATGTTCGCCACTCCTAAAAGTTGATGGCGAACGCTGGGCCGTCCCTCCGGCCTGTGTTTGGGTTTTTTAAAGCCCGTATCCGGTACGCCGAGGCGTTCTTAGGATGTGGTCTATACGGCGCGTCTTTCCGCTGCTTGTCGGGTGGCTCTTACGAGCTGCTTTCCCACCTGTCAGGCCCCTTCTTCTCAGAGCCAACGCCCGGCACGCCTTAGCGTTCTTGGGGCATATAAAAATCAGCGTTCATTGCTACGTTTGCATACCAAAACCGGATGTTTTGGCATACCTCATTTTCCCATTTTGGCGCTCTTCCGTCGATGGTGACTGACACGCCGAGGCAGGAAGCCAAATCGTCACCACTTGCTATCAAGTACCATTATACACCTGTTTTAATATTAAAACAGTATTGTTAGACTATCGAATGATAAACATGGCAAAAGCCACGACGACACCAGATGCAATGCCCGAAACAATCGAGGCGATCAGCACCGGCCGCATGATCGACTGATGGGCATCCTTCAATGCACCAGCAGCCCGGCCTATCGTGCCGCCTATCTCTTCCTGTAGTGCGCCCTTTGTCGCTTTGCGCCACTCTGCATGTTCACGCTCTAGGTCTGTTTTCAGTCCGGCCGCTTCGGTTTTCAGTTGCAGCAGTGTTGTGTTGCATTGGGCCTCGACCTGCTTAACCACTTCGCCGCGAACTGCGCCGCCGACCTTCACCAGTTGGCCGACCAGTGCTTCAAGCTCGGTTTTCTGATCTTCAAGGATGAGCTGATTCAGCATGACCACGGCAAATATCGGATCGTCTTCATCGAGGCGCACCCCTGTCTTCTCGACCAGGGCAGCAATGTATTTTCGTCTGTCCATAATCAGAACTCGAATTTTTCAAGCTGGCCGAAAATATCTTTAGCCACGTTGCGAATACGTTGTTTTTCCATCAATGCAAAGTCGCTGGACTTCATGACTTCATCGACGGTCAGGCGCTTGGTGTTCATCTTCTTGATGTCGTCACCATAGGTCTGATGGTTTCGCGCCTGGAGCAGAACAACGCCATGCAAGCGCGATTGATTTGCCTTGAATACCTTGGTTTCGGTGAATTCTTTCCCTTCCTCTGTTTTCATCGGGCCGAAGTGTTCATTCATCCAAAGAACAATTGGCGCGTCTGTGATGCCCTGGGCGACAGAGTTAAAACCGTTGGCGGTATCTTTCAGCGTGTCGCCGCCGCCAACTACTGTATGGATATAGACCTTCTTCCCGCTTTCTTGCAGAAAGTTAATCACGCTGTTTTCCACCATATAGGCAAGTAACGGTGAAAACGTGTTTGCGCCGTTATCAATAACGAACGTGCCATCTTCGGTAAGAAGCGTTTCCATCAATGCATCAAATTTTTTGGCGTCGATGGTGCGCGATTCAGTCATGACAGGGACAGACGTTGCTTTGAGCGCCGAATATTGGGCGAACGTGTCATTTTCTTGGTCGGTATCGAAGGCTTTAAGGTCTGCGCCCTTGCTATCGAAATATTGAGCGAGCATTGCAGCGACGAAAGATTTACCGATGCCGCCCTTCCCTTGCAGGATGAAATGAATACTGTTTTGCATGTGAGTTCCTTATTTAAGTTGATCGTCGTCAGGTCTGTTGTTGTGGACAAATTTCTTGGGTATGGGGATTTCAAAGCTGCCGGCCTTGCCTTTTTGTGTGGTCTGTTTCTGGCTGTCCGGCTTGGTTTCTTGGTCATGACCAAATCCGGGCGCTGCGGTGTTTTCCTCCTTTCCTTCTCTGGTCTTGATGAATTTACGAACCGCTTCAGACGAAACATGCATTCCGTTTGAAGCGAGCCAATCGGACACTTGCAAATTTGTGTAGCCCTTCTGTTTCAGCTCAAAAATCTGCGCTTTGAACGGTTCCAGTTTCGAGCGCTTCGCCCGAGGCTGTACCTGCTTTTCAAACTCTTCAATGTTCATGGCTGGCCCTTGTGTTTTGAGGATGTGAGCATGATAGCCCGCAAAACAACTAAAAACAACCATGCGCAACGAATCATAGACCATAAAGCAACCAAAAACAACCATAAGAAAGTAAAAACAAACAAAAAGGCAACCAATAACAACGAAAAGCAACTGCATGAGGTGCAAAAAGTCTATGCATAAGGAGGACTATTGCAGGATAGGCTAACCGCCGGTAAACTACCCCGGTAGTTTGTAAGCGCCCCAGCCGGGGCGTGTTGATTGGAGTGGCTGGCCGCGTATGAACAAACCCAAAACCCCGAAGTCGTCCCAGTACCTGGACGTGTACCTAGGCGCACTGAAAGAGCCGTGGGGGGCGTACTGCGCGACGCTTGGAAAGAAGCCGGGTGCAGCCATCAAAGAGGCCATCGAGCAGCAGTTAGCGAAGGCCGAAAAGGCACCCGAGGCGAAGACTTACCAGCAGACCGGGGAAGCGCCAGATGGTGAAGCCAAGGTGCGGTTTGAAATCCTACTGACACCATCGGAGAAAGCCGCCATTCAAGAGCGGGCCGAACTTGAACGGTGTTCGCAGCGCCGTTGGGTTGTTGACGCGATCCGGGCGGGCCTTACCCGAGAACCGCAGTTCGGCATGAAGGAAATCGAGGCGCTGGGCGAATCAAACTACCAACTGCTTTCTATTGGCCGGAACCTGAATCAAGTTGCTAAGGCCATGAATGAAGGCCGACGCGATTCCGTCACGATTGAATCAATCGAGCGACTGCGCCAGATCATCGACGCGCACACGGATAAAGTGAGCGGTGCCATTCGGGCCAGTCTTGAAAGGTGGAACATCGAATGACCAAGAAAGTTATCGACGGCATTATTAAAGATTGGGGCGAGCGGTTATATGCTGCGCCGCTCAAAGGCAGTAAAGGCAAGAATGTACGCAGTGGCGGAAGCACTACGGCGTCAACCAAGGCAAGCGGGCCAGCCACGCGGGAGAAGGTCGCCAGGACTGCCAATAAAGCGCCGGAAGTCATGGTGAAGATTTCAGGCGGTGGCAAGAATATGAAGCACATCAAAGCGCACATGGATTACATATCGCGCAATGGTGAAGTGGAAATAGAGGACGAGAACGGCGATCTTCATAAAGGCATAGAGGCCGTGCGCGACGTGCGGGACGCTTGGGCGAAGGGGAAAATCGGGATTCCCTATGAAGGTGAAAAGCGTAAAGAAGCCTTCAATATTGTTTTATCTATGCCACCAGGTACAGACCGGCAATCCGTGAAAGACGCGGCGCGGGCCTTCGCCAAAGAACAGTTCGGCAATCATCAATATATCTTCGCCGCCCATGACGACGAAAAACACCCGCATGTTCACCTTGCGGTCAAAGCCGTTGGGCATGACGGCATTCGATTAAATCCCCGCAAAGGTGATTTGCAGTTTTGGCGCGAGCAGTTCGCCGAGAAATTGCGCGATCAAGGGATAGAGGCCAATGCGACCCCGCGCCGGGCGCGTGGCATCGTTCAGAAGGCCGAGAAACAGGCTGTGCGGCACATTGACCGCGATCATGCGGCCGGCAAGCGCAAAGCACCGGCCAGAGTCACGGCCAGCCAGCGGCAAGAAGCCCAGCAGGAAGCCCAAGGCGGGCCAAGCAGGACGAACCCGGCGCAGAGCAACATCGAGGCCGCACGCAAGGACGTTCAGCGAGCCTACGGGCAGATTGCGCGTGAGCTGGCCAAGGGCGACAGCGACGACAAGCGTTTGGCCGTGGACATTGTGAAGCTGGTGCAGCAAATGCCTTTGCCGCTATCCAAGCATGAGCAGCGCGTGCAGACGCTGCAAGAGGCTGGGCGCAGTCGTGGCGAGGCGATAGGCCGAGAGCAGAGCCGGCGACCGGGCACAACGCCAGAGAAGGCCGCGCAGCTCGACCAGCAGCAGGCGCAGAAGCCAGACCAAGGGCGAGACATTTAAAAAGATTGACTGGCACTATCTAAACAGTACAATGCAATACTGTTTTAATATTAAAAAAGGTGCCAAATGATAGTTACCGTAGGCAACACGAAGGGCGGCGTGGGCAAAACGACCTTAGCCGTGAATCTCGCTATTGCGCGGGCGCTGGCTGGCCGCGACGTGTGGCTGATCGACGGTGACCGGCAAGGCACCGCACAGACTGCAATCAGCATCCGGGCCGATGCCGGGCACTTGCCGGGCATTGCCTGTGCGACCTACCCGGACGGCCCAACCCTTCGCGCCCAGGTGCAGCAGCAGGCGGCCAAGTTTGACGACATCATCATTGATGCAGGTGGCCGCGATTCAACCGCCCTTCGCGCCGCTTTGGTGCTGTCTGATGTGCTGATCGTGCCCTTTCAGCCTCGCAGCTATGACGTGTGGGCCTTGAACGACATAGCGGCCTTGGTCGATGAAGCCCGCAGCGTGCGGGACAACCTGCGGGCCGTGGCTGTCCTGAATTGCGCAGACCCCGGCGAGCATTCCACGGACAACACCGAGGCCGCCGCTGCCGTGGCCGATGTGCCGCAGTTTGAATATCTGGCAACCCCTATCCGCCGCCGCAAATCGTTCGCCAATGCGGCCGGTGCTGGCCTTTCCGTGCTGGAACTCAAACCGGCAGACAAGAAGGCCAGTAGCGAATTAAATGCATTGATTTTAGAATTGTTTTAATATTAAAATCATACGCTAAAGAATTGGAGTGATACGTTATGGCAATTACCAGACCGAAGCCGAAAGCGCCTGAATCGACCCCGGCAGTCGATGCTTTCATTTCAGGGGCACCGGACGCTGTCCGCGCTCCCAAGCCAACAATGCTTGGCAACAAACGACAAATCAGCCTGACGATTAACCCGGCCTTGCTGGACAAGGTAGACGCTATGGCGGCCGAGATGGGGCAAACGCGGGCCGGAATTATCAACATGGCGATCTATCGGATGGTTGAACACGGCGTGACCATCGACGGGCTTCGCAAAGAATGAGTACAGGGGCACAGTATGAGCAGCAGAGATAGGGTTAACGCGCTTCTGAAAAAGCCCGTCCAGGACTGCACAGAGGCCGAGCTTATGGCGTTGCAGAAGGGTTCAACAGCCGAGATGAAGCGCCGTGTGTTTGAAAACTTGCAGCTTGTGGCGGCTCAGTACGTGGAGCTGTACGGCCACAAAGAAGGCATAGAGGAAATGGGCGAGGACTTGTGCAAACACATCGCACAGGGCAAGCACCCCGAAGGATGGGCCGGCCTCGTTCGTCACCTTGTCAGGATCAGCGGATGAGCAAGGGCACCGAAACGCCAGCGCCGATCACAGATGCCGAGCGCCGCAAACGTCAGGAGGCGGTCAACTTCGCCCGCGCCAATGTTGGCCTTGAAGGATTCAAGCCTTCCGAGGAAGCGGAGCAACGCGCAGCCCGGTTTGTCGCTGGTGAAATCGACCTTGCCGAGTACGTGGACCCGGCACGCTGAAACTGTCTTGGCGACAGATTCACGACCTGGCCAGCTCCTGATTGTCGCCAGTAGGTCACGACATCATGGATTAACAGGGCGGGCTGGAATCGCTGTTAGCGATAGAACCCGTCGCCGAAAGTCGTCGTATTCGTCACCGGACCTGAGAGAGAGTGCGGCCAGCGAATAGAGGACTAAACCGCTCGCGCGGTAGCCCGCCGCGAAGGCCCTGACAGTAAGTACACATCGCGCCCCTGTCTAT
>JAKFXU010000152.1 GCA_021731215.1 Rhodoferax sp. | reverse complement strand
AAATTGACCGCAGCGGTCCATTTTTGGCTTCGCCGCTCTTCGAGAACACCGTCTTTTTGACCCATAGCGGGGCTATGGGCCTGCAAATCCGGCAAAAACTGTCCTCGCTGGGGCCAATTTTGGCTTCTCCGCTCTTCGAGAACGCTCTCGACGACCAAAGCCCGACAGGCTCCTAGGGCTTGCGCCCTGGTCCATGTCCTACCGTTGACCACTGAAACTGGCGCAGTTGGCACTACTCGGGAGGCCTTCCAGGCCGGGCTCAGCAGCGTCACGCCGCGCACGCGCTTGACCGCCACCACAAAATACACGGCGCCCAGAATCGGCCACCAGCGTGCACCGGCGCGTTCCATCCAACTCAAGCGCTGCAGCCATTGTTCACTGGAGAACGCCGGTCGATAACAACCAAATCGACCGAGTTCAACTTCAAAACCCAACAGGCGCAGCCAGTCGCGCAAACGCCAGTAACCGATCAATTCCTTCTGCGGCAAGAACAAAGGCGCCAAATCGAACCGATGGTACAACTGCGCGCGGCGCTGGCGCAGACCCCACAGAGACACCGGGTTCAAGCCACAAATCACGACCCGTCCCTCGGGCACCAGCACCCGCTCGACCTCGCGCAGCGTGGTGTGCGGGTCGGCGCAAAGCTCCAGCGAGTGCGGCAGCACCACCAGGTCCAGGCTGCTGGCCGGAAACGGCAGGGCCGAAAAATCAGTCACAATGGCCGCACCGGCCTGCGCGCTATCGGTCGCGAGCCAGCGGTGCGGCATGCGGTTGGCGGCCAGGGCGTCAAGCGCGCCCATCCCCAACTGCAAGGCATGAAAGCCAAAGATATCGGCCACGGCCAGATCCAGTTGGGCCCGCTCCCACGCCAGCAGATAACGCCCCGGCGGCGTTGCAAACCAGTCATGCAAACCTATAATTTGATCGTTCATGAAGTTAATTCCACTACCCGCCTTCACTGACAACTACATCTGGCTGTTGCACGACGCACAGCAGGCCCTGGTGGTTGACCCCGGTGATGCCCAACCCGTGCTTGCGGCCCTGCAGCAGCTGGGCCTTCAACTGCAAGCCATTCTAGTCACGCACCACCACCCCGACCACACCGGCGGAGTAGCAGCTTTGCGCCAGGCCACCGGGGCCAAGGTGTTTGGCCCGGCGCGCGAGGTCATGCCCGAGCCCCTGACTCGGATCAACGGTGGCGAGCAACTGCAATTGCTCGGCCTGTCATTTGACGTGATCGATGTGCCGGGGCACACCGCCGGCCACATCGCCTACTACTGTGCCAACGTCGATGACGCGCCGCTGCTGTTCTGCGGCGACACGCTGTTCAGCGGTGGTTGCGGGCGCCTGTTTGAGGGCAGCCCGGCCCAGATGCTGGCCTCGCTTGACACCCTGGCCGCCCTGCCCGACGCCACGCGCGTGTGTTGTACCCACGAATACACTCTAAGCAACCTGAAGTTCGCCGGCGTGGTCGACCCCGGCAATGAGGCGCTGGCCCGTTACACCGCCAGCGTCCAGGGCCTGCGCCAGCGCCAGCAACCCACCCTGCCTTCGACCCTCGCTCTGGAGCGTCAGATCAACCCTTTTTTGCGCACGCGCCAAGCCGCTGTGATGCAGGCGGCGCAAGGTTTTGACGCATCCGCCCGCGACGCGGTGAGCGTCTTTGCCGCGCTTCGACAATGGAAAAACGAGTTTCGATGAAAATTTTTACCCTTATCGGCCTGACCAGCCTGCTCTGGCTAAGCGGCTGTGCCAGCACGGGTGTGAGCACCACAGCCGGCCCGGATTCCATATCCAGCCCAGCGCCAGCGGCCCTGGCGACACCCAAGCCGCCGGCGGTCGAGGCGCGCAAGCCGGTCTTCCCCGGCGGCACCTTGCAGCCGATCACGCCAGCGCAAGCCGACTCCAGCGCGGTGGCGCAACTGGCGCCGCCGGCCGACTTGTGGGAACGCATCCGGCGCGGCTTTGCCATGCCCGACCTGCACCACGAGTTGGTGCTGGACCGCGAACAGTGGTACAGCAGCCGGCCCGATTACATGCTGCGCATGACCGAACGCTCCAGCAAATACCTGTTTCACATTGTTGAAGAGCTCGAAATGCGCAACATGCCCAGCGAGCTGGCGCTGCTGCCTTTCATTGAGAGTGCGTTCAATCCGCAGGCGGTGTCGAGCGCCAAGGCCGCCGGCATGTGGCAATTCATGCCGGCCACCGGCCGCCATTTCGAGCTCAAGCAAAACGCCTTTCGCGATGACCGGCGCGACGTGCTGGCCTCGACCCGCGCGGCCCTGGACTATCTGCAAAAACTGCACCGCCTGTTTGGCGACTGGCATCTGGCGCTGGCCGCCTACAACTGGGGTCAGGGCAGCGTCGGTCGTGCCATCGCCAAAAACAAGCGGGCCGGCCTGGGTACTGCCTACACCGATCTCAAAATGCCGATGGAAACCCGTTTTTACGTGCCCAAGCTGCAGGCGGTGAAAAACATTGTGGCCAACCCGGCTGCCTTCAACTCGCGCCTGCCCAACATCGGCAACCACCCCTTCTTCCAGACCGTCGACATCAAGCGCGACATCGACGTGGCACTGGCGGCCAAGCTGGCCGAGGTTTCCCTGCCGGACTTCAAGGCCCTCAACCCGTCAGCCAGCCGCCCGGTCATCCTGGCAGCCGGCACGCCGCAAATATTGCTGCCCTGGGACAACGCCGCCATCTTTCAAAGCAACCTGGAAGCCTATGCGGGCGGCCAGTTGGCAAGCTGGACCGTCTGGCTGGCGCCCACCACCTTGAAACCGGCCGATGCCGCCAAACGGGTCGGCATGAGTGAAGCCGAGCTGCGCAGCATCAACAACATCCCGCCGCGCGTGGTGATCAAGGCCGGCTCCAGCCTGCTGGTGCCGCGCTCGACCGGAGTCAAGACCGATGTGGCAGAACATGTGGCCGACAACGGCCAACTCTCCTGGGCACCCGATGTCCTGTTGAAACAAAGGGTGCTCAAAGCCGGCAAGCAAGACACAGTCGCCAGCCTGGCCAGGCGCTACCGGATCAGCCCGGACAGCGTCGCCGAGTGGAACAATGTCGGTGCGTCGGCTGTTTTCAAGACCGGGCAGCGCATCGTGCTCTATCTGCCGCAAGCCACCAGGACTGCGACCAAGGCCAAGGGCAAAACCAGCACCCGGCAAGCCCGGAGCAAGACCGCCAAGACAACACGGCTGGCCAAACGCTAGCCGCCGCGCCGGGCCGCCCCAAGCAAGGCTAGCCCCCTTGGGGCTGAGCTCCGCGGCTCCCGGCCTGCCTGCGCAGGCCGGGACGGAGCGAAGAGCAGCTGACTCTGGAAGCGGCCTGTACAGCGCAGTACACGAAGTGACAAGCGTGGGGGCCAGGCTAGCGACGCCTGAGTTGTTTCAGGCCTTGAATCGCTCTTTGGCCTTGGTTGCAAACTCATTGGTGTAGGTTTTTGCAATATCTATTTTCTCCGCCTTGATCGTTGGATCGAAACGGGCCAGCACCCGGGCGGCGTTGCGCGGCCCCTCCTCGGGCATCATGCCGTCGGGAGAAATCGCCTCGCGCACCTTGTTGAAGGCCGCCAGGTACAAGGCCCGGTCTCCCAGCAGGTAGGCTTCAGGAACCGTCTTGATGATGTCGCTGGGGCCGGCCGTCTGCAGCCACTTCAGGCTGTGCGCCATGGCATCGGTCAGCGCTTGCACGGTATTGGGGTTTTTTTGTATGAACTCCAGCGGCGCATACAGGCAGCCCGCCGGCATCGGGCCAGCAAAGACCTCCAGCGCGCCTTTGAGCGTGCGCGTATCGGCAATGATGCGTATCTCTCCCTTTTGCTCCAGCATGGTCATCACCGGCTCGACATTGCTGATGGCGTCAATCTGGCCAGAGCGCAAGGCGCTCAAGGCGCCGGCCGCGCTGCCCACGCCGATGAAGCTGACATCGCCGACCCTGAGACCGGCACGCGCCAGCATCAGACTGGCCACTGTATGGGTGGAAGAGCCGAGCGCCGAAAGGCCAATCTTCTTGCCCTTGAGGTCGGCGACCGACTGGTAATGGGGTAACGCCTTGAGCGATATGCCCATGGCGATGGCCGGTGCGCGACCCTGCAACACAAAGGCCTGGAATGTCTGCCCGCGCGACTGCAAACTGATGGTGTGTTCATAGGCGCCCGAGACCAGGTCCGCCGAACCGCTAACAACCGTCTGCAAAGCCAGCGAGCCACTGGCGAAATCGTTGATTTCAACCTCCAGGCCTTCAGCCTTGAAATAACCGAGCTGCTCGGCAATAGTCAGCGGCAGGTAATACAAGGCCGCCTTGCCCTCCACGGCGATCGAAATCCTGGTTTTTTCCAGACGCGGCTGGGCCCACAGCAGCGGCGCAGCCACCGACGCGGCCGACCATGCCGTGACGGCGGCAAAGGTACGGCGGTTGAACATTGGATTGATGATGGTGTCTCCCCTCAGCCTTGCTATTTGACTGAGCTTGAGAATACCCAACCCCCGGAAACCGCACATCGGGAACATCCCGCAGGGGTTTGTACTAAGGTCGGGCTTAGCGCCGGTCCACCAGCGCGTGCGCGATGGTGCCCAGGTCCACATACTCCAGTTCGCTGCCCACCGGCACGCCGCGCGCCAGGCGGGTCAGGTGCAGGCCTTTGGTCCTCAGACCTTCACTGATGACATGGGCGGTGGTTTCACCTTCGGCGGTGAAGTTGGTGGCCAGAATCACTTCCTGCACGACGGCGTCGCAGGCCCTGTCAAACAGCTTCTTGAGGCCGATGTCCTTGGGGCCGATGCCGTCGAGCGGACTGAGTTTGCCCATCAACACGAAATACAAACCCTTGTAGGCCCCGGTGCGTTCCAGCGCCGACTGATCGGCCGGCGTCTCCACCACGCACAGCTTGGAGGCGTCGCGCCGGGGGTCAAGACAGGTGGCGCAAATGTCGGCCTGGGTGAAGGTGTGGCAACGCTCGCAATGGCGCACCGTATCGACAGCGGCTTGCAAGGCGCGCGACAGCTCCCGCGCGCCCGGGCGGTCATGCTGCAGCAGGTGAAACGCCATGCGCGAGGCCGACTTCACCCCCACCCCCGGCAGGCGGCGCAGCGCCTGGATCAGCGCGTCAAGGGAATTGGCGTCAGACATGTTTACCAACAATGTTGCGGGGCGTAGCGAGCGAGCGTCAGGCTAGGCGGACGGAGCGCAGCAACCGGAACGTACTTCAGGTACGTGAGGATTGCGAGCACCGCCCAACGACGCATCACAGCCGCGCAGTAGCGCATCATCAGAAAGGGAACTTCATGCCGCCGGGGAGGCCTGGCATACCGGCGGTAAGCTTGCCCATTTTCTCGGATGAGGTTTCCTCGGCTTTGCGCACCGCCGCATTGAACGCCGCCGCCACCAGGTCTTCCAGCATGTCTTTGTCTTCAGCCAGCAGGCTGGGGTCGATGGTGATGCGGCGCACGTCGTGCTTGCAGGTCATGGTGACCTTGACCAGACCGGCACCGGACTCACCGGTGACTTCAACGTTACCCAGCTCGTCCTGAGCCTTCTTCATGTTGTCCTGCATCGCCTGGGCCTGCTTCATGAGGCCGGCGAGTTGTCCTTTGTTGAACATCGGTATTCCTTGGTTGGTGTTTTGAATGAAAAGGCTTTGAAGGGAGGTACTTTGACCGGGCCGGCCCGGCGATTTTGGAATCAGCCCGGCTTGATGCTGCCGGGCACGATTTTCGCCCCAAAATCGCGCAGCATGGTCTGCACGAACGGATCGTCAAAAATGATTTTTTCGGCCGCCAGTTGCCGCTCGGCGGTCAGCGCGGCGTTGCGCCGGGCCGGACTGTCGGTGACGCGTCCGATTTCCACCACCAGGCGCACCGCGTGGCCCGCGGCCTGCAACGCGGCCGCCAGCCGGTCGCGACTGCCCGGCTGGTTGAGCGACTCGCGCTCCACCCGCAACAGCCACTGCCCGGTGTCGCGCGCCACCAGCTGCGACTGCAGCGCCAGCTCGCGCACCAGCGCAGTGATGGCGTCCTGGGCCATCAGCTGCTGCACCGCCAGGTGCCAGAACTCGCCTTCTTCGGTCGGTAGCAGCAGCGCCGCCGCTGATTGGCCGGCCGCCGCCTCGGTGCGCGAATCGGCCTGCACCCGCACCGCAAGCGCTGCAATTTTTGCAGCATCGGGCGCCGATTGGACGGCGGCCAAGCGCTTTGTATCTTGATCCACCGGGGATTGGCCCGCCGCTGCCGGCATGCTGACCACGTGCAGTTGCTGGCCCGGCGGCGGGGCCGGTCGCGGTACAACTGGTTGCGGCGCCGGCGGCGTTTCGATCAGCCCATTATTTGGATTTTTTTTTTCAACCATCGGCTGCTGGCCGATTGGTGGCTTGAACGCCAGCAAGCGCAGCAGCACCATGGTCAGCGCTGCGTATTCGTCCGGGGCCAGGCCCAGTTCAGCGCGTCCGTGCAGGCAAATGCTGTAGAGCAGTTGCGTCTCGTCGGCCGGCATCAGCGCGGCGAGACGGGCCAGCTCAGCGGCTTGCGGGTCAGTCTCATCGGCCTCGGCGGCACTGGAGGGCAGCGCCTGCGTGACGGCCATGCGCTGCAGCACCATGCTCATTTCTTCCAGGGTAGAGGCGGCACTGAGTCCATTCAAACGCAAGACTTCGGACGTTTCGACCACGGTCTTGCCGTCACCCAGGGCCAGCGCCTGCAGCAGGCGAAACACGTAGGATTGATCCACGCTGCCCAGCATCTGGCGCACCGTGGCCTCTTCGAGCTGACCGGCGCCAAAGGCAATCGCCTGGTCGGCCAGACTCAGGGCGTCGCGCATGGAGCCGCGCGCCGCGCGCGCCAGCAGTTTGAGCGACTGCAGGTCGGCCGGCACGTTCTCGGTTTGCAGCACCTGCTGCAGGTGCTCGCGGATGGTCTCGGGCGCCATCGGTCGCAGATTGAACTGCAGGCAGCGCGACAGCACGGTGACCGGCACTTTTTGCGGGTCGGTGGTGGCCAGCACAAATTTCAGGTACGCGGGCGGCTCTTCCAGCGTTTTCAACATGGCGTTGAAAGCGTGGCCGGTGAGCATGTGCACCTCGTCGATCATGAAGACCTTGAAGCGCCCCTGCACCGGCTTGTAG
>JAKFXU010000306.1 GCA_021731215.1 Rhodoferax sp. | reverse complement strand
GGGTGCGCCTGCACACCGATGAAGGTCTGGTGGGTCTGGGCGAGACCTTCATGGGGGCGCAGGCGGTGGAGGCCTACATTCATGAATGGGTTGGCCCCAAGCTGCTGGGCAAGGACCCGCTGGCGATCGAGGCGCGCAACAAGGACATCACCGGCTACCTGGGCTGGCGCGGCTCCGGCGTCGAGACGCGCGGCAACTCGGCGGTGGACATCGCGCTGTGGGACATCTTCGGCAAGGCCGCCAACATGCCGGTCCATACCGCGCTCGGCGGCAAGAGCCGCGATGCCATCCGCATCTACAACACCTGCGCCGGTTACCAGTACGTGCGCAACACGGTCAACCAGAGCACCGCCAACTGGGGCCTGGGCCAGCATGCCGGTCCCTATGAAGACCTGGAAGGTTTCCTGCACCGGGCTGACGAGCTCGCCGAGTCCCTGCTGAGCGAGGGCATCACGGGTATGAAAATCTGGCCGTTCGACCCGGCCGCCGAAAAGAGCGACGGCCAGTACATCAGCAACGCCGATCTTGACACCGCACTTGAACCTTTCCGCAAGATTCGTGATGCGGTGGGCGACAAGATGGACATCATGGTCGAGTTCCACAGCCTGTGGCGCCTGCCGATGGCGCAGAAGATCGCGCGCGCGCTCAAGCCCTTCAAGACCTTCTGGCATGAGGACGCCATTCGCATGGACAGCCTCGATCTGCTCAAGGCCTATGCGAAGGACTGCGAAACGCTGATCTGCGCCAGCGAAACCCTGAGCTACAAATGGGGTTTCAAGGACTATCTGCAAACCGGCGTGGCCGGCGTGGCGATGCTGGACCTGAGCTGGTGCGGCGGCCTGACCGAGGCGCGCAAGATCGCCGCCATGGCCGACGCCTGGCAACTGCCGGTGGCGCCGCACGACTGCACCGGCCCGGTGGTGTGGGCGGCGTCCACCCATCTGTCCCTGCATGCGCCCAACGCCCTGATCCAGGAAAGCGTGCGCGCCTTCTATAGCGGCTGGTACCAGGAACTGGTGACGGAACTGCCCACCGTGCAAAACGGCATGATCAGTCTCAATGACAAGCCCGGACTCGGTTTGGAACTGCTGCCTGATCTGCATAAGCGTTCCGACGCCACGTTGCGGGTCTCGCTGCCGGATTGACGTGTCCGCGGGAAGCAAAAAACGGAGTTCTCCCATGAAAATCAAATCGGTCAAGCCCTTCATCCTGCATGTGCCGGTCACCGGCGCGCAGATTGCCGACAGCACCCATACGGTCTCGCACTGGGGTGTGGTGGGGGCCCAGATTGAAACGCAGAGCGGGCTGGTGGGTTACGGCTTTACCGGCACCCATGCCCACCTGCCCAGCGATCAGCTCATCACGCGTTGTATCGAAACCTGCCATGCCCCGCTGCTGCTGGGTGAGGACGCCAGTGACATCAAGCGCTTGTGGCACAAAATTGCCCGCAACCCGGCGCTGCAGTGGGTCGGGCGCGCCGGCATCACCACGCTGGCGCATGCGGCGATTGACGTGGCGCTATGGGACCTCAAAGCCAAGGCGGCACAACAGCCGCTGTGGCAAGTGCTCGGTGGCCAGGTGCGTGACCGGGTGCGCGCCTACAACACCGACATCGGCTGGCTCAGCCTGGCCGACGAGCAACTGGTGGCCGGCGCTCAGCGGGCCGTGGCGCAGGGCTTTAGCGGTATCAAGATCAAGGTCGGCTCCACCGTGGAGCGTGATCTGCGCCGGCTGGTCGCGGTGCGCCGGGCGATCGGCCCCGACGTGACGCTGGCCATCGATGGCAACGGCAAGTGGGATTTGCCCACCTGTCAGCGTTTTTGCCGTGCGGCGCAGGACTTCGACCTGTTCTGGTTTGAGGAGCCGCTCTGGCACGACGACGTCAAGGGCCACGCGCAACTCGCGCGTGCGACCCCGATTCCGATCGCGCTGGGCGAACAGTTGTACACGCCCGATGCGTTTGCCGAGTTCATCACCCAGCAGGCGATCCACTGGGTCCAGCCGGATGTGACGCGCATGGCCGGCCTGACCGATGTGCTGCAGGTGTGCGAGACGGCGCACGCGTTTCGCCTGCCGGTGGCGCCGCACGCGGGCGACATGAGCCAGGTGCATGTGCATCTGTCGTACGCCCATCCGGCCTGCGAGGTGCTGGAATACATCCCCTGGATCAAGGACTGCTTCACTGATCCGGCCACCGTGGTGGATGGCTATTTCGGGCTGCCGCGGCTGCCCGGCGCCGGCACCACGCCCACGGCGGCGGCGTGGGCGCAGTACCGCCAAGCCACGGACTGAGGCCATGTGTCATGCCACTCTGGCCGATGCGCCCGCCCTGTGATGCCGCAAGTTAAGTGTTCCGGCATCTTTGTCGTAATGGGCGTCAGCGGCTGCGGCAAAAGCACGGTCGGTGCCGCGCTGGCCGCCGCGCTGGACCTGCCGTTTCTCGAAGGCGATGCCTTTCATCCGGCCGGCAACGTGGCCCGGATGGCCGCCGGGTTGGCGCTGAGCGACGCTGACCGCGCCGGCTGGCTGCAGACGCTGGCCGAGCGCATCGGTGATGTCCACCGGAGCGGTCAGGGTCTGGTGCTGTCGTGCTCGGCGCTCAAGCGTTCTTACCGTGACATCCTGCGCCAGGACGCGCCGGCCTTGCATTTTTTGCACCTGCAGGGCGACTACGAGCAACTGGCCGCGCGCATGACCGCACGCAGCGGCCATTACATGCCGCTGTCGCTGCTGGCGAGCCAGCTCAGTACGCTGGAACTGCCGGGCGCGGATGAGGATGCGCAAAGCTTTGATCTGGCAACCCGGCCCGAGACCATCGTCGCCGCCGTGGCGGCGCGTTTCAGTTGGGCAAAGTGACGCCGACCTTGCGCCCGGCGGCAACAATCTCTTGCCAGGTCTGGTGATCGACCGCGATGCCCAGGGCCGCGCGTTGCAAGCGGGTCGCGCGCTCCGGGTCGCCGGCGATCTGCACGGTGTCAAAGCCGGGGGCGACCGGCCCGGCGCTGAGCCAGTCGACAAAAGCCTTGGCTTCCTGCTCAAACGCGGCCTGGGTACCCAGCTTGACCGGGTCGATCAAAATCGTCAGCATGCCGTTGATGACGGCGCGCACGGCGGGGTCGGTTGGCTGGTGCCAGGTGCCGCTGCCGGTCAGGGCGCCGCCCAGCAGCTCGCAGGCCACCGCCAGGCCGTAACCCTTGTGCTCGCCAAAGGCCAGCAGCGCACCAAACAAACCATTGCTTTGCGGCACCACCACCACGCCTGGATCGGTGCTGGGGTGGCCGTATTCGTCAATCAGCGTGCCGGGCTCGACGCGCCGGCCTTCGTTGTGCGCCACACGCATCTTGCCCTGGGCCACGCGGCTGGTGGCAAAGTCGAGCAGGAAATGGGCCCCCACGCTCCCCACTGCGTGTGGTTCGCTGCCCCCCGGGGGGGCTGAACTTGCTCGGGGCGGCCCTTCGCTGCGTTCGCTCGCGACGCGATGCCCCTTCAGCGGAATGCCAATGCAGCAGGGGTTGGTGCCATAGCGCCCGTCGGCGCCGCCAAAGGGCGCCACCACCGGGCGCGACAGAACATTGACAAAATGCAGGGACACCAGGTCTTGCGCCACCGCCATTTCGGCAAAGTGCCCGATGCGGCCCAGGTGGTGCGCATTGCCCAAGGTCATGATGCAGCTGCCGTGGGTTTGGGCGCGGCTGATGCCGAGTGCCATGGCCTGCTCGCCGACGACCTGGCCGTAGCCGCGCTGGCCGTCCAGCGTCAGCAGCGAACCGGTGTCGAGGACCACGCGCACGTTGGTGTTCGGTTTGAGGCCGCCTTCGAGCACCGCATCCACATAACGCGGCAGCATGCCCACGCCGTGCGAGTCGTGGCCGCTCAGGTTGGCCTGCACCAGGTTGGCCGCGACGGTTGCAGCTTCTTCGGGGGAACTGCCAGCCGCTATTAAAATAGTAGCTACTTGCGCTTGTAATTCGGGGGCTTGGAATGTTTTTTGCATAAAAATTACATCACGGCGCCGACTTGCCATGGCACAAACTCGTTTTGTCCGTAGCCGTGCGACTCGCTCTTGCTTTTTTCGCCTGAGGCCGTGGCCAGCACCCGCTCAAAAATGCGCTGCCCCATCTCGGCCACCGTGCTGCTGCCGTCGATGATCTCGCCGCAGTTGATGTCCATGTCGTCTTCCTGCTTGCGCCACAGCGCCGAGTTGGTGGACAGCTTGAGCGAGGGCGAGGGCGCGCAGCCGTAGGCCGAACCACGGCCGGTGGTAAAGCAGATCAGGTTGGCGCCCCCCGCCACCTGGCCGGTCGCGCTGACCGGGTCGTAGCCGGGGGTGTCCATGTAGACAAAGCCATGGGCCACCACCTGCTCGGCATATTCATAGACCGCCTGCAGGTTGGTGGTGCCGCCTTTGGCAACGGCGCCCAGTGATTTTTCGAGAATGGTGGTCAGCCCGCCGGCCTTGTTGCCGGGCGAGGGGTTGTTGTTCATCTCGCCGTCGTTGATCTGGGTGTAGTGCTCCCACCACTTGATGCGCTTTATCAGCTTTTCAGCCACATCGGGTTTCACCGCCCGGCGCGTCAGCAGGTGTTCCGCGCCGTAAATTTCAGGCGTCTCGCTCAGGATGGCGGTCCCGCCGTGCGCCACCAGCAGATCGACCGCCGCACCCAGTGCCGGGTTGGCGCTGATGCCCGAGTAGCCGTCCGAGCCGCCGCATTGCAGGCCGATGGCGATGTGGGCGGCGCTGCAAGGCTCGCGCTTGACCGCGTTGGCCTGGGGCAGCATGTCATTGATGAGTGCAATGCCTTTGGCGACTGTTTTGGTCGTGCCACCGGTGTCCTGAATGCTGAACACGCGCAAGGTGTCGCCCTCGCGCAGGCTGCTGTTGGCCAGCCAGGCATTGATCTGATTCGACTCGCAGCCCAGGCCCACCACCAGCACGGCGGCGAAGTTGGCGTGCGTCGCATAACCGGCCAGGGTGCGCTGCAAAATCTGCATGCCCATGCCATCGGTGTCCATGCCGCAACCGGTGCCGTGGGTCAGCGCGACCACGCCGTCAACGTTGGGGAAATTCGCCAATGCGGCAGGATGGTTCTGCCGCGAGAAGTGGTCTGCAATGGCGCGGGCGGCCGTGGCCGAGCAATTGACGCTGGACAGGATGCCGATGTAGTTGCGCGTCGCGACGCGGCCGTCAGCGCGTTTGATGCCCATGAAGGTGGCTTCGCGCCGGGCCGGCTCGGGCTTGACGTCGGCACCAATGGCGTAGTCGCGCGCAAAGTCGCCCTTGTTCGGGCCCATGTCCAGGTTGTGGGTGTGAATGTGCTCGCCGGCAGCAATCGGTTTGCTGGCAAAACCGATGACCTGGTTGTAGCGCCGCACCGCCTCGCCCGGCGCGATGGCATGGGTGGAAATTTTGTGACCGGCCGGGATCAGGCCCTTGATCGGAATGCCTTCGACGCTGGTGCCGCTGAGCAATTGCTGGCGGGCGATCAGCACATCGTCGTCAGGGTGAAGGCGAATGAATGGAGTCATGCGTGTTTTTCTTCAATAAAACATGTCAATAAAACATTTTCGGCAACCAGAGCACCGCCTTGGGAAAGTAGGTGATGAGGCCCAGGCTGACCAGCAGCGGTATCAGCCACGGCAGGATAGCCATGGTGGTGCGCTCGACCGACAGCTTGGCCACCCGCGCCAGCACAAACAGCACCATGCCCATGGGCGGATGCAGCAGGCCGATCATCAGGTTGAGCACCATCACCAGCCCGAAGTGGACCGGGTCGATGCCCAGCTGCTGCGTGATCGGCAACAGAATCGGCACCAGGATGGTGATCGCTGCGGTGGGCTCCAGGAAGCAGCCGACAAACAGCATCAGCAGGTTGGCCAGCAGCAAAAACACCCAGGCTTCCTGGGTGAAAGCCAGCACCCAGGATGCGATGGCAGTGGTGACACCGGTGGCGGTCAGCATCCAGCCAAAGATCGACGCTGCGGCCACGATGAACAGCACCGTCGAGGTGGTTTCCACCGTGTCCAGGCAGACCTTGACGAACATCTTGAATTTGAGCGACCGGTACCAGGCAAAACCCAGCACCATGGCCCAGACGCAGGCCGCAATCGCGCCCTCGGTGGGCGTGAAGATGCCGGTCGTCATGCCGCCTATCAGCAGCACCGGCGTCATGATGGGCAGCACTGCCTCAAACTTGCAGAGCTTGTCGAGCACAAACAGTGCAATCAGGCCAGCGACAACAGTGGCCTGGGCGGGTGAGCCCAGATGGATCAGGCCCCACATGACCAGCGGCCAGGCCGCTACCACGGCGAGTTCCAGCATAGCCTTGGCAAAGCGGCTGCCCGAAAACCGGATGTCACCGCCCCATTTGTTTTTGTGGGCGAAGTAAGCGACGGTGAGCATCATCAGCACAGCCAGCAGCAAGCCCGGCAGCAGGCCGGCCAGAAACAGCGCGCCGATGGAGACGTTGGCCATCATGCCGTAGATCACAAAGGGCAGGCTGGGCGGAATGATGGGCCCCAGCGTCGCCGACGCAGCCGTCACGCCGACGGCAAACTCCGACGAGTAACCGTGTTCCTTCATGGCCTTGATCTCGATGGTGCCCAGGCCGGCCGCGTCAGCAATTGCGGTGCCGCTCATGCCGGCAAAAATCACCGAGCCCACAATGTTGACGTGGCCGAGTCCGCCCTTGAGCCAGCCCACCAGCGCCAGCGCAAAGTTGTAGATGCGGGTGGTGATGCCGGCGTTGTTCATCAGGTTGCCGGCCAGGATGAAAAAAGGCACGGCCAGCAGTGGAAAGCTGTCGATGCCCGACACCATGCGGTGGATCACCACAAAAGGCGGCAGGTTGTCGGTAAAAAGGATGTAGACGAGCGAGGCGCCCGCCATGGCGATGGCCACCGGAACGCCGGCGCCCATGAAGATCAGGAAGAATATTTTAAGCATGGGTTTGTTGCGCGTTCAGCGATCTTCCATCGTGGTGTCGGGCCGCTCAAGCACACTGTAGCCGCGGCGGTAATGAATCAGGGCGACCTGGAGCGAGCGCAGCAGCATGACGGCAAAGCCGAGCAGGCACAGCGCATACACCACGTTCATTGGCAGATCGACCACGGTCATGCGGGTCTGGTTGCCGATCTTGAGCATCATCTGGATGGTCATGGCC
>JAKFXU010000305.1 GCA_021731215.1 Rhodoferax sp. | reverse complement strand
GGGCCAGGAATTCCCGGCCTACGACGGTCGCGCCATCCAGGGTATTGGTCTGGCTTATGCCACCAGCAACCGCGGTGGCTGCCACCTGCGCGGCTACACCATTGCCTCGGAAATCCTCGGCATTCCGGTCAAGACCGACCCGCTGGAATCGGCTGGCAAACCCGAGCTGGTCAAAGCCTTTCAGGACGCTACCGCGGCGTTTGACTCCTCTGGCCTGTGCATCTTCACCACCTTTGCCTGGGGCCTGCAAGACCTGGCGCCGCAAATATCAGCGGCCTGTGGAGACCAGTACACCATCGAAGAGTTGGCCAAAATTGGCGAGCGCATCTGGAATATGGAGCGCGAGTTCAACAACCGTGCCGGCTTTACCGCCAAGGACGACAGTCTGCCACCGCGCCTGACCTCGGTCGAAGGCGCTTGCAAAACTGGCCCCGCTACCGGCAAGTTCAATGAACTCGCCACCATGCTGCCCAAGTACTACGCAGCCCGCGGCTGGGACCCGGAAGGCCGCCCGACGGCTGCCACACGCGAACGCCTGAGTCTGTAGCACGATGTCACCGTTATTGCGGGGAGCGCAGCGCTTGCAATGACCGAGGTGATGCTGATCTGTTGACAACGTAAAGGGCTCTGTCATGAGCCCTTTTTAGTTTTATGGAGAATTGAACATGACCCATCACCTCATCCTCGGTGCCGGCCCGGCCGGTGTCATTGCCGCCGAAACCATTCGCAAGCATGCGCCTCTTGATGCCATCACCATCGTGGGCGAGGAGCGGGAACCGCCGTACTCGCGCATGGCCATTCCCTATTTGCTGATGGGCAACGTGGATGAGCACGGCACCTACCTGCGCAAGAGCCCGAGCCACTTTCAGGATTTGAAAGTCAACCTGGTGCAGGACCGCGTCAAGCGAGTCGATATTGATGCCAAGTCAATAGCGCTTGACAAGGGTGAAGCGATGGCGTTCGATACGCTGTTGATTGCCACTGGCTCACGTCCGGTGCGCCCGCCGATTCCAGGTATTGATACGGCCGGGGTCCATGCCTGCTGGACGCTGGACGATGCCCGAAAAATCATGCTGCTGGCCATCCAAAACGCGCGCGTCCTGCAGTTGGGCGCTGGTTTCATCGGCTGCATCATCATGGAAGCGCTGGCTGCGCGCGGTGTCCAGTTGAGCGTGGTGGAGATGGGCGACCGCATGGTGCCGCGCATGATGGGCCCCACCGCCGGCGGCATGATTCGCGACTGGTGCGAGGCCAAGGGCGTGCAGGTTTTTACCGGCACCCGCGTGGAGGCCATCGAGCCAGGCGCGCCTTTGAACGTGCGTCTCTCGAATGGCAAACATATGGCCGCCGACCTGGTCATCAGCGCCGCCGGCGTCCAGCCTGCCATCGGCTTTCTGGAAAACTCCGGCATCATCTGCCTGCTCGGCGTGCTGACCGACGAGCACCTGCAAACCAATGTGCCCGGCATCTTTGCCGCCGGCGACTGCGCCGAAGCGTTTGACAAAGTGTCAGGTAAAACCATTGTCAGTGCGATCCAGCCCAACGCCGCCGAGCAAGCCCGCGTGGCGGCGCTCAATATGGTGGCGTTTGCGCGTGCCAGGGCGCCCAAGGCCGAACTCAAGGAGGTGACGCAAATCAACGTGCTCGATACGCTGGGGCTGATTTCGACCAGCTTCGGCGACTGGCAGGGTCTGCCCGGCGGCGAGCAGGTGGAGTTGACCGACCGGGCGCAAGGGCGCCACCTCAGTCTGCAGTTCAAGGACGACGTGCTGGTCGGTTGCAACAGCGTCGGCTGGACCGAACATGTGGGCGTCATGCGGGGGCTGGTGGAAGGCCAGGTCAGGCTTGGCGCGTGGAAAGATATTCTCAAGCAGGACCCGACTCAGCTGATGCCGGCCTACCTCGCCAGCGCCCAGGCCCAAGGCCACTGGTCGGGGGCGCAGGATGCGCGCCGGCGCTAGGAATCTTTCGGCATGAAGATCACCCTCAAGCTGTTTGCCACACTCACTGATTACTTGCCGGTGGAGGCGCGTTACACCAATGTGACCGAGCTGGACATTGCGCCGGATGCCACTATTGCGCAGGTGATAGATCAGTACAAGCTGCCGCCCAAGCTGGTGCATCTGGTGCTGGTCAATGGCAAATACATAGCGCCGGAGCAGCGCCCGACCCAGACCTTGGTCGAGGGCGACGTGCTGGCGATCTGGCCCCCGATTGCGGGCGGCTGAGCGCCAGCACATTGCTGCGTCCTCGGAATCGGTTGACTTTTCATGCAGTCGTTCTACGCCGAGCGCTTTGAACGCGAGATGGGATGCACCGAGGCCGAGTGGCTGATGTGGTTGCCCAACGCCATTGGCGGGCACCCTTGGCAGCTACAGACCGGTTGCGCAGCGGTAGTGATCGGCGATGGCAGCCTGGCGCTGGGCTGGCGCAGCGGCGAGCCGCGCGTGATTGCGCTGATGCGTCTGCCGCGCCTGCAAGTCAGCTTTCGTTTCGAGGGATTGGACGACGCTCAGCGCTACCGTTTCATGAAGCGCTTTGACTTGTACATGCAGCGCGGGGGTGGCTAATCCAGGCATTGGCGGCGCTCCGACCGGCCATGCGTCGATAATGCTGCATTTACATCCCGCAATACCCTGCAATACCCCGCAAGACCAATGGCTCAATACGTATTTTCCATGAACCACCTCGGCAAGATCGTGCCGCCGAAAAAATTCATTCTCAAGGACATTTCGCTCAGCTTCTTCCCAGGCGCCAAGATTGGCGTGCTGGGCACCAATGGGTCGGGCAAGTCCACCCTGCTCAAGATCATGGCCGGGGTCGACAAGGAGTTTGAAGGCGAAGCGATCCCGATGGCGGGCCTGAACATCGGCTATCTGCCGCAGGAACCGCAACTGGACCCGGCGCAAACCGTGCGCGAAAGCGTGGAAGCCGGCATGGGCGACGTGTTCAATGCCAAGGCGCGGCTGGAAGAAATCTATGCCGCTTACGGCGAGGAGGATGCCGATTTCGACGCGCTGGCCGAGGAGCAGGCCAAGATGGAGGCCGTCATTGGCAGCGCCGGCACCGACTCCGAGCACCAGCTTGAGATCGCCGCCGACGCCCTGCGCCTGCCGCCTTGGGAGGCCAAGGTCGGCCTGCTGTCGGGTGGCGAGAAGCGCCGGGTCGCCTTGTGCCGCCTGCTGCTGTCCAAGCCCGACATGCTGCTGCTGGACGAACCGACCAACCACCTGGATGCCGAATCGGTGGACTGGCTCGAGCAGTTCCTGCAGCGCTACCCCGGCACGGTGGTGGCGATTACCCATGATCGCTACTTTCTGGACAATGCGGCCGAGTGGATTCTGGAACTCGATCGCGGCAACGGCATGCCTTACAAAGGTAACTACAGTGCCTGGCTGGAGCAAAAGCAGGAGCGCCTGGTGCAAGAGCAAAAAGGCGAAGAATCACGCGCCAAGGCGCTCAAGAAAGAGCTGGAGTGGTCGCGCCAGAACCCCAAGGCGCGCCAGGCCAAGAGCAAGGCGCGTCTGGCCCGCTTTGAGGAACTGTCCGATTTCGAGTACCAGAAGCGCAACGAGACCAACGAGATTTTCATTCCGGTGGCGGAGCGCCTGGGCAATGAAGTGATCGAGTTCGTCAACGTCAGCAAGTCGTTTGGCGACCGCATGCTGATCGATAACCTGAGTTTCAAAGTGCCGGCGGGCGCTATCGTGGGCATTATTGGCCCCAACGGCGCCGGCAAATCGACGCTGTTTCGCATGATTGCGGGCAAGGAAAAGCCCGACAGCGGCGAGGTCAAGATTGGCGCCACCGTCAAGATGGCCTTTGTCGATCAAAGCCGGGACGATCTGGCGAACGAAAAAACCGTGTGGGAAGATGTTTCCGGCGGGCTCGACATTCTGAACGTCGGTAAATTCCAGATGGCTAGCCGCGCTTATTGCGGGCGTTTCAACTTCAACGGCGCGGACCAGCAAAAACGCGTCGGCACCCTGTCCGGCGGCGAACGCGGGCGCCTGCATCTGGCCAAAACCCTGATTGCCGGGGGCAACGTGCTGATGCTCGACGAGCCCTCCAACGACCTCGACGTGGAAACCCTGCGCGCGCTGGAAGATGCCTTGCTGGAGTTCGCCGGCTCCATCATGGTGATCAGCCACGATCGCTGGTTCCTGGACCGCATTGCCACCCACATTCTGGCCTGCGAGGGCGACAGTCAGTGGACCTTCTTTGACGGCAACTACCAGGAATACGAAGCCGACAAGAAGAAGCGTCTGGGTGAAGAAGGCGCCAAGCCCAAGCGCATGCGCTTCAAGGCGCTGAAGTAGACGCTGAGCCCGAACAGTACCGGCATCAGCCATCGAAAAACCCGCCGCAGCGGGTTTTGTTAGGGGCCGCGCTGACTTACTTCTTGGCAGCGCTGGCGGCTGCCTTGGGCACCTCCGCCTTCTTGGCGGCTACCACTGCGGCGCCCTTGAAGGCGGCACCGTTGACGCTCAGGCCTTCGCTGGAAAATTTGGCCGCATTGCCGGGGCCGACGCCCTTGACGCGCGCGACGAAGTCGTCCCAGTTCTTGAAGTTGCCTCGTTTTCGTTCGTCCAGAATCTTGCTCGACATGGCCGGGCCGATGCCTTTGATACTGTCCAGATCAGCGGCGCTGGCCTTGTTCACGTCGACCGCGGCAAAGCAGGCGGCGGCGGACAACAGGGCCACCAGGGCCAGAAATTTCTTCAACATGATTCAACTCCCAAAAGGTTAATAGTAGAAACACACAAGAACGCCGACTCAAGTCTTCGACCAGGCCAGCAACACAACACCCTCAACGCGCAAGGCGTTGACGATTCGTGAACGAAATTTCGGGGATACAGCAGCACCGGCGGCAAACGGCTTTCATGCCGGCTGGGCCAGCGCTGGCGCGTATTTTGGCACGCGGGTCTGGTGGTTGGCAAGCGCTGCTGAATTGATCAAATAGCGTGATGGGAAGCAAAAGATCACCCTCGGCGTGACGGTGGTTTTGAGTTCAGCATCACGGCTAAAGTGGGTGCCGGGTTTCGGCCCGCCGAATTCGCTACCACCATCAGCCATACCAAACTCAGGCCAAACACCGCGTCCCTCATGCCGGCATTAACGACCGTCGTGAGTGTTGCGACGAGCGCCATGGCAAAGCCGAGGCTGCCCCACACCGATCGCTGCCGAAAACTAGCAGACAGAAATCTGAAATACGCCCAGAACAGCAGCAGCATGGCGGGCAAGCCCGACTCGGCCGCAAAGAGCAAATAATCATTGTGCGGATTGGAGGTGCCTTGGCCAATACTTATATCCGACCACGTCGCCCAGCCTGCCTGCCAAGTTCCCGGGCCTGCCCCAAAAAATGGGTGGTCCGCGGCCTGCTGCAAGGAGAACTTGTAGAAATGGTAGCGCAGCCCCCAGCTGGAAGTGGGGGCGCCATTCTTCGCATCCGCCAGCAGGGTGTGCACGCCCTCATTGATTCGCCCACTCACATTGCCCGACTCCAGGTAGGCGCCGGCGGCCAGGGTCAACACGACGATCGCCGTCAACAGCCACGATCGAACACTGCGGTAACGGTGCAAGGCGACGCCCAGCAAGACGATGGGCAGCACCAACATGGCAGTGCGCGACTGGAGGTAAAAAACCACCGCGCCTAGCCCGGCCAGGAAGGCCGCCAACGCCACAGCCAACGTCAACCTTTTCCATGCAACCGACATGTTGGCGCCAAGCTGGTTGAACCAAAGCATGCCGACAAGGCCGATGCCGGCCACGATAACCATGAGCAAGCCGGCCCGAATCGACTGGTTGCCACCGTAGTCCAGCACACTGATAAAACCGGGCCAGCGCGGCACGCCACCCAGCGTGACCTCAACCAGGACCGCCACCAGCATGACACCGGCGAGCGCTCCAAAACCCGTCAGCGCGGCACGCGCTTCACGCCGCCAGAGCATCAAACCGAGCGCAATCGTGAGCACAAAGCGAACCGAGTGAAAAACAAGGGTATCAGCCAATTCGCCGCGTGGACCGACGACGTAAGAAAGTAGAAACCAAGCGAGAAAAAGAGCGGGAAACAGGAGCAGGCCGCTTGTTCTGGCTTGCGCCCAGCGCGCGCTACGGTCCGGCGCCAAAAGCAAACCAGCGAATGTAAGCAATAACGCGAGATAAGCCAGGCCTATGGGAAACCAGGTCGAGGCGCCCCACAGGGCTGCTGCCCCAATAACTAAACGTGATGATTTGGGCGCCGCATCGGGAACGTGCAAGACAGCGTCTCTAGTAGCCATGCGACGCCTCTCGCCACTGGGCGGCCTGCACGGACAATCTGGCATTGATCGTCCCTGATACGCCGGTAATGTGTTTTTTCAAGCAGGCCAACAATCGATTCACTTGCGGGCCTGCATTTCCCAAACCAGATGCGATCTTTTCATCGTGATTGCATCAAGAAGGCGTAACGCCAATCGACCGACACTGGGCGGGCTTGCTTCGTAGTTGCCGCGAATGTGAATCCGGTTTTGGCGCAGCAACAGAAAATCGCCATTGAAACCATACATGCGCCCCTCCAATCGCGGATGGGTGAAGTACCGATGCGTCTTGCTGGCAATCACGTTCACGTGTGTCGGGTCGCGAAAACTCTTCTCGTGCGGATAAGCCGGCGTTACCGCGTAAAGAAGTCCGCCCGGTTTGAGCACGCGCCAGATTTCGTTCATTAATTCAATGAATGGAAAACGCGACGTTCCCCGCGCATGGTCAAGGCTAACGCGCGGGACATGTTCAAAGAAGTCGTAGGCCGACACTGAGTCGAAATAGGCATCCGGAAACGGGATTGGCGCCAGGCTCAGGTTTGCCGCGGCAATTTCCACCACGCCGTCGATCTTCAGGCCAGCACGAATATCGATGCCATAGAGTTCATCGCGGCCGTAGGGGTTGCGCGGTTTGGTGCCGCAACCAATATCCAGATGTCTGGTCGGATTTGTACTCACGCTAATTTTCCAATCAAACTCGTAAAAGACAATTCAACATTTGTCGGTCATAGCTTTTCCACCCCTCGGAAGTGGTCCCGGTTGTCTCAGACGGTTTTTGGTGGGATCAAGCTGCACGGTCATTTATTTCTCTGCTCATCCGTTGCTACGGTCTTGCCCCAAGAATCGCTGGCCCACACTGTGG
>JAKFXU010000301.1 GCA_021731215.1 Rhodoferax sp. | reverse complement strand
CGTTGCATCGAATTAAACCACATCATCCACCGCTTGTGCGGGTCCCCGTCAATTCCTTTGAGTTTCAACCTTGCGGCCGTACTCCCCAGGCGGTCAACTTCACGCGTTAGCTTCGTTACTGAGTCAGTGAAGACCCAACAACCAGTTGACATCGTTTAGGGCGTGGACTACCAGGGTATCTAATCCTGTTTGCTCCCCACGCTTTCGTGCATGAGCGTCAGTACAGGTCCAGGGGATTGCCTTCGCCATCGGTGTTCCTCCGCATATCTACGCATTTCACTGCTACACGCGGAATTCCATCCCCCTCTACCGTACTCTAGCTATGCAGTCACAAATGCAGGTCCCAGGTTGAGCCCGGGGATTTCACATCTGTCTTACATAACCGCCTGCGCACGCTTTACGCCCAGTAATTCCGATTAACGCTCGCACCCTACGTATTACCGCGGCTGCTGGCACGTAGTTAGCCGGTGCTTATTCTTACGGTACCGTCATTAGCCCACCGTATTAAGGCAGACCGTTTCGTTCCGTACAAAAGCAGTTTACAACCCGAAGGCCTTCATCCTGCACGCGGCATTGCTGGATCAGGCTTGCGCCCATTGTCCAAAATTCCCCACTGCTGCCTCCCGTAGGAGTCTGGACCGTGTCTCAGTTCCAGTGTGGCTGGTCGTCCTCTCAGACCAGCTACAGATCGTCGCCTTGGTGGGCTTTTACCCCACCAACTAGCTAATCTGATATCGGCCGCTCCAATCGCGCGAGGCCCTTGCGAGTCCCCCGCTTTCATCCAGAGATCGTATGCGGTATTAGCACAGCTTTCGCTGCGTTATCCCCCACGACTGGGCACGTTCCGATATATTACTCACCCGTTCGCCACTCGCCACCAGGATTGCTCCCGTGCTGCCGTTCGACTTGCATGTGTAAGGCATGCCGCCAGCGTTCAATCTGAGCCAGGATCAAACTCTATAGTTCGATCTTGAATTTTTTGCTCTTTCGAGCAACTCATAAATTGGAATCAACGTGAACTTCATTTCTGAATTTCACATCTTTTTTACTTCATGAGCGTTTGTAAGTCAGTTAAGACTTAGTTCCGAAGAACTTGGCTTTTCGCTTCAAACGCCCACACTTATCGGCTGTATATTGTTAAAGATCTCTTGCCTGGCTTGACTTTCGTCTCGCTTCTTCTTGCTTCACTGTGATCAGCGAAGCCTTGAATTATGACACGCTTTTTAAGGCTTCGTCAAATTTTTTCAATCTTTTTTTAACCCAAGCGCTGCGCTAAAAATTAACCAGAGATCAAAATAGCGACTCTACCGAGCAGAGCCGCCACTGCCGCGTTTGATACGAATTTATTTGCGTCTCATTAGCGAAGCCCTCGACTATAGCACGGTTAATTTCAACATCGCCAACTTTTTTCACGCCGCTAGTGAGTTTCAGCCATTTGCCCGCCAAAGGCAAGTCCTTGAAGCGCTTTTCGGTCAAGGCAAACAAGGCCTTTCCCACGGCCGGAGCCAGGAGCGAAACACCCGCTTCGCCAATGCCGCCCGGCTTGCACGCGCTTGGAATGATCCAGGGCTCAACGACCGGCGCCAGCGCCTGCGAGATCATCATGAAGCTTGGCCAACTCACTGCGCGCCATGGCCAGCACGAGGGCGCCATCGCATGCGATCTTGCTCAGCACATCCCGCAGAACCCACAGCAGCGGCCTTTGCGGATCGGCGTCGGCCTGAACAATTGCTCCGTTAGCCATGCGCTCCATCGTGCCTCCTTGGCCTTGGACGGGCAACCCGGTCTTGCCAGCCGCCCGGCCTATACCTCAATGTAGCGCCACCGCCATTTCCGCTTGCGCCACCCTGACGAAGGCAAGACTGACCGAGGGGCAGGATAATCTCCCCCCTATGGCACTTATTACATTTCTCAACGCCCAACTCGCCTTTGGCCACGTGGCTTTGCTCGATCACACCGACTTTGCCCTGGAAACAGGTGAGCGTATTGGCCTGATTGGTCGCAATGGCGCTGGCAAATCGTCATTCCTGAAAATTCTGGGTGGACTCGAAAAAGCCGATGACGGCAGCTTGCAACTGCAACAAAACCTGCGTCTGGCCTATGTGGCGCAAGAGCCGGTCCTTGATCAGGATGCTTCTGTTTTTGTCGCTGCCAGCGCAGGTATTGCGGGGGTGGTCGCCCTCATCGATCAATATTGCGCAGGAGTCGGCGATCTCGACGCCTTGCAAAGCGCGATTGAAGCGCAAGACGGCTGGAACTGGGAGCAGCGGGTGACGCAAACCCTGCACCGCCTGCACCTCGACGAAAATGCCGTGATCAGCACGCTCTCCGGCGGCACCAAAAAACGCGTCGCCCTGGCGCAGGCGTTGGTGGCGCAACCCGACGTGTTGCTGCTGGATGAACCCACCAATCACCTCGATCTGGACTCGATCGAGTGGCTGGAAGACCTGCTGATCGGGTTCAAAGGCAGCGTGGTCACCATTACCCACGATCGATCTTTCCTGGATCGGGTGGCGACCCGCATTGTGGAGCTTGACCGGGGTCATTTGCGCTCTTATCCTGGTAATTTTGGTCAGTATTTGCTGCAAAAAGAGGAGCAAATGGCGCAGGAAGCCGTGATCAGCGCCAAGGCCGATAAATTGCTGGCGCAGGAAGAGATCTGGATCAGAAAAGGGGTTGAGGCCCGGCGCACCCGCAGCCAGAGCCGCATTGTGCGGCTGGAGAAGCTGCGCGCCAGCCGCAAGGCACACCGCGATGCCGTTGGCAACGTGCGCATGGACGTGGCAGCTGGCGCTTTGGGCGGCAAGCTGGTGGCCGAGTTGACCGATGTCAGCAAATCCTTCGGCGACAAACTCATCACCAAGAACTTTAGCGCCACCGTGGTGCGCGGCGACAAAATTGGCTTGCTCGGCCCCAATGGCGCCGGCAAAACCACACTGCTCAAACTGATTCTGGGTGAATTGCAGCCCGACAGCGGCAAGGTTCGCCAAGGCGCCAGTCTGCAAGTGGCCTACTTCGATCAGATGCGCAATGCCCTTGACCTGGACGCCACACTGGAAGATTTCATCAGTCCGGGCAGCGAATGGATTGAGATCGGCAACCAGCGCAAGCACGTCAAGAGCTACTTGGGCGATTTTCTGTTCTCGCCGGCGCGCGCCAACTCGCCGGTGCGCTCGCTGTCGGGCGGCGAGCGCAACCGTTTGCTGTTGGCGCGCCTGTTTGCCCGGCCTGCCAATGTGCTGGTGCTCGACGAGCCGACCAACGACCTCGACATCGAAACCCTGGAATTGCTGGAGGAGTTGCTGCAAAGCTACGAAGGCACCGTGTTTTTGGTCAGCCACGATCGGACTTTTCTTGACAACGTGGTAACCAGCACGATTGCGTATGAAGGCGATGGCTTGTGGCGCGAGTACGAGGGCGGTGTTCAGGACTGGCTGATTCAATCCAAACGCAGCAAGGAGATGCAGCTCGCCGCCAATTCAACAACGGCCATCGCCCAGCAGACGGGAGCTCGAGGTCAAAAAAACACCAAGTCAGCCGACCTCAAGAAAACCTTGACGCCGCAAAAGCTCAGCAACAAAGCCCAGCGCGAACTCGATACTTTGCAAGCAAGAATAGGCACATTGGAACAGGAGCAGGCGGCACTGAGAGCGGAGTTGGCGGACGCCAACCTTTATGCCAAAAACCCGGTTCGCGCGACCGAACTGTATGCGCGTGACGCCGCCATCGAAGAAGAAATGCTGGGCGCCCTGGGCCGCTGGGAAGAGCTCGCCGACAGTTGACTCAGACCCGGTAACGGTCGCTGGCACTGCTCAGCTTGGCGATCAGTGCCGGCGCAATCTCGGTCAGGGGCAACACCTCATCGGCGGCGCCATGCAAAATCGCCTCGCGCGGCATGCCGAACACGACGCAAGTGGTTTCATCCTGCACATAGTTATAGCTGCCGGCGTCTTTCATTTCGCGCATCGCCTTCGCGCCATCGTTGCCCATGCCGGTCAGCATGACACCCACCGCGTTGCGGCCAACCACGCTGGCGACTGATTTGAACAACACCTCGACCGACGGTTTGTGTCGATTGACCAATTCGCCGTCTTCAACCACCGCTACATAATTGGCGCCGCTGCGCTCCACCCGGAACTGCTTGCCGCCCGGTGCAATGTAGCCATGGCCCGGCAGGATGCGCTCGCCATGCACCGCCTCCTGCACCGTGATCTGGCACAAACTGTTGAGCCGGGCGGCAAAACTGGTGGTAAAACCTGGCGGCATGTGCTGGGTAATCACGATCGCTGGCGAGTCCGCCGGCAGGCGCGTCAATATTTCCTTGATGGCCTCGGTGCCCCCGGTCGAGGCGCCAATTGCAATCAGCTTCTCGGTCGATATCCGCCCGATGGCGGCCGGCGGCGCCCGCACCGCAACGCTCGCGCCTGCCGCCGTGGCCGGGACAGTTGGCAAGCCGGGCGCACGTTTGATATGCGCGGCAGCGGCGATGCGGACCTTCTCCACAATTTGCGTCGACAGTTCACTCAAACCGTCGGCCACCCCAATTCTGGGCTTGGCCACGAAATCAACCGCGCCCAGTTCCAACGCCTTCATCGTGACTTCTGCCCCGCGCTCGGTCAAAGTTGAAATCATGAGCACCGGCATCGGGCGCAAGCGCATCAGCCGCCCCAGAAAATCGATGCCGTCCATGCGCGGCATCTCAATGTCCAGCGTGATCACGTCGGGACTCAGTTCGCGGATCATCTCCCGCGCAATCAGGGGGTCATTGGCGCTGCCAACGCATTCCATGTCCGGTTGCCGATTGATGATTTCGGCCAGCAAGCTGCGCACCAGCGCCGAATCATCGACCACCAAAACTCGAATTTTCTTCACGCCATATCCTCAGAACAGGTCCACCGAACCACCCGCCGTCGACTTCACGACGCTCAGCGCATTGCCTTTGCGCTCCTCCACGGCCAGCGTTTCCGGATGCGAGTGGGCCAGACGCTTGACCAGCGCTTTGCCCGTCACCGGGAAAAAGCACACCTTGCGCGGATGAATATCGAGCACATCCTGCGACACCACGGGTATCCGCTCCAGAGCGAGGTAGTCGAGCACAAACTGGGTGTTGCGCTCCCCGACGTTGAGGGTGGTAAAACCAGCCATGACCTGCGCGCCGCCAAACACCTTGGCCTGCATCGACTCACGCCGCGCGCCTTTTTTCAACAACTCGTTGATCAGCAGCTCCATGGCGTAGGAGCCGTAGCGACCGAAACCGTCGGCACTATCGCCGTCGGGCAGCATAAAGTGGTTCATGCCCCCGGCGCGCACCTTGCCGTCCCAGATGCAAGCTGAAATACAGGAGCCCAACACCGTCATGATGATCAGGTCTTCATTCGAAACAAAATACTCACCGGGCAAGACCTTAACGGCGTCATACTGGAAATGAGGGTCATTGTAAAAAAAAGACGCTTCCCCGGGATTGCGCGGCTGCGCCTTGAGGTGTTCAACGCGCGACACGCGCCCTCCCGCCACGACCCGGGGCGCGGGTGCGCTGGCTGCGGCACGGGCGGCCGAAACGGCCAGGCCAGTTGAGGACAAATTCATATGAGCCTTGCAGTCAAAAAATGCGTGCTAAACAGGGGCGCCAAGGTTCCGTCAGCAAGATTCAACGCCGCTCATAGACGGTCTTGCCGCGCAGGACAAACAGATCTCGGGATTCGCCGAAATTTTCCGCATGCCCCACAAACAGCAAGCCGCCTGGCGCCATCACCCGATGAATGCGTTCCAGTACCTGGCGCTGGGTCGGCGCATCAAAATAAATCATGACGTTGCGACAGAAGACCACGTCGAACGGCTCACGAAACGGCCAGTCATCGCGGATCAAGTTGACGCTGATGAACGCAATCAGACGCTGCAACTCCGGCTTGACGCGCGCCATGCCCGCATTGGCGCCCTTGCCGCGCAGAAAGAAACGCTGCATGCGCTCCTCATTGACGCCCTTGAGCCCCTCCAGCCGGTAAACGCCTTGCGCCGCCGACGCCAGCACCTTGGAGTCAATGTCGCTGGCGGTCAAAACAAAATTGGGCTTGGCGCCGAGCGCCTCCAGCGCGCTCATGACAATGGAGTAGGGCTCTTCACCGGTCGATGCGGCGTTGCACCAGACCCGCCAGGCGCTGGCGGCGGGTCTGGATTTCAAATGGTTGGCGAAAATTTCGAAATGGTGCTGCTCCCGAAAAAACGAGGTCAGATTGGTGGTCAGCGCATTGATGAACTCTTGCCATTCGGGGCCATCATGCGTCTCCAGCCAGCCTAGGTAATCTTTGAAGCTTTGATGCCCGGTATCGCGCAGACGCCGTGACAAACGGCTGTACACCATGGCGTGCTTGCCGTCGTGCAGACTGATGCCGGCGCGCTGGTAGATCAAGGCCTGAACCCGATCAAAATCAGCATTGGTCCAGACGAATTCACGTCCCGGCGCGCCCGCGTCACCGGCCTGCGATGCCGCCGGCACTGAAACAGCAGCCGGAGGTCGAGGATTGTTATTGACCGACAACATGGCCCACCCGCCACTGTGAAGCCCCAACGGGACTGTTATTGGTCGGCATCAGGCGCCAAGCCCATGTCCACGCCTGACATCAGTTTCTCGATATCCAGCAGTATTAACATGCGATCAGCCAGGGAGCCGAGCCCCAGCACTGCGCCGCTGTCGATCATGCTCTCAACGTCGGGCGCCGCCCTCAGGCTTTCAGGCGGCAGCTCCATCACATCGCTGACCGAGTCCACCACAATCCCGACAATGCGATGGCGCAAATTCAGAATGATGACCACGGTAAAGGCGTTGTAGTCGGCTTTGGCGCAACTGAACTTCAAACGCATGTCAACGATAGGAACAATCGTGCCGCGCAAATTGACCACCCCTTTGAGGAAAGGCGGGGCATTGGCAATGCGCGTAGGCGGCTCATAGCTGCGGATTTCCTGAACCTTCAGAATATCAATGCCGTACTCTTCCCGGTCGAGTCGGAAAGTCAGGTATTCCCGCGTTCCGGCCGCTGACATTTCACCCAATTTTTCTATTGCACCCATCTTGTTTTCCTTCTGGTTTGGGGAATTAGTGGCGCGAGCGGCGCACCAGCGCGCCCGTGTCAAGGATCAGCGCCACCTTGCCATCGCCCAGAATGGTGGCCCCCGATATAT
>JAKFXU010000380.1 GCA_021731215.1 Rhodoferax sp. | reverse complement strand
GAAGTTGCCAGTTTTGAGTTGAAGTATTTCAAGGCCGACGGCAAAACGCTGATTCGTACCGAGCGGCTTGACATTCCTGGCAAATCCTTCCGCAAGGAGGGTCTGGGCAAGGACGTGACCGATAAATTTCTGAGCGGTCTGCCGGGCATCCAGAAAGAAGGCTGCGACGGCTTGATCACCAGTGCGCGCTGGGTGGTGCACCGCCTGCCGCGCCACACCCGCACCGTGTGCCTGGAGTTTTTTGGCAATGCCAGGCATGCGGTGCCCAGCATTGTCGAGATCAAGGACTTCATGTTTGCCGAGCAGAAACGCTCGGGCGTGCTGCTCGCCGGGCTTGAGCATCTGGACGACCGCTACCTGAAGGCAGTCGGTTATGCCACCAAGTCCAAACGCGGTGGTTTGCCCAAGATGGTGCTGGTGGGCGACATTGCCGGTGACGACGCCGATGCCGTGGCCCGCGCCAGCTCCGAAGTGGTGCGCATTGCCAACTCGCGCGCTGGCGAAGGCTTTATTGCCATCAGTCCGGAGGCGCGCAAGAAGTTCTGGCTCGATCGCAAGCGCACGGCGGCCATTTCCAGGCACACCAACGCCTTCAAGATCAACGAAGACGTGGTGATCCCGCTACCGCGCATGGCCGAATATACCGACGGCATCGAGCGCATCAACATCGAATTGAGTCTGCGCAACAAGATCGCCTTGTGCGACGAGCTCGAAGCGTTTTTTGCCGCCGGCAGTTTGCCGCTGGGCAAGCACGACGACGCCAATGAAATCCCGTCGGCTGAATTGTTGGAAGACCGCGTGGCGCAGGCGCTGGCCCTGATTGGCACGGTGCGTACGCTGTGGGCGGGTTGGCTGCGCGATGTCGACACGCTGTTTTTCCAGTTGCAGGACCACAGCCTGCGCGCCAGTTGGAAGACGCAACTGCGGCTGCCGCTGCAGAATATTTTTGTCGGCGGCGCCTTTGAGGCGATTCTGCGCGAGTGCAACGCGCTACACCAGCGCGTGCTCAAGGGCCGCGTCTGGGCGGCGCTGCACATGCACGCGGGGGACGGCAATGTGCACACCAACATCCCCGTCAACAGCGACGATTACGACATGCTGCAGGCGGCGCACGGCGCCGTCAAACGCATCATGGCGCTGGCGCGCTCACTCGATGGCGTGATCTCGGGCGAACATGGCATCGGCATCACCAAGCTGGAATTTTTGAGCGACGAGGAGCTGCGCCCCTTCGCTGAGTACAAAGCCAGGATCGACCCGCAAGGGCATTTCAACAAAGGCAAGCTGATACGAAATTCGGAGCTGCTAAAGCAAGTGGGACGGGGTCTAAGCGCTGACCTGACCAACGCCTACACCCCCAGCTTCGGTCTGATGGGGCACGAGTCGCTCATCATGCAGCAAAGCGACATTGGCGCCATCGCCGACAGCGTGAAAGACTGCTTGCGCTGCGGCAAGTGCAAACCAGTATGTTCGACCCATGTGCCGCGCGCCAATTTGCTGTACAGCCCGCGCAACAAGATTCTGGCCACCTCGCTGCTGGTCGAGGCCTTTCTGTACGAAGAGCAGACCCGCCGCGGCATCAGCATCAAGCACTGGCAGGAGTTTGAAGATATAGCCGACCATTGCACGGTGTGCCACAAGTGCCTGTTGCCGTGCCCGGTGGACATCGACTTTGGCGACGTCACCATGAATATGCGCAATCTGTTGCGCAAGATGGGTCAGAAGACGTTCCGCCCGGCCGGTGCCGCCGCCATGTTCATGCTCAACGCCACCCGCCCCGAAACCATCAAGCTGGCACGCTCGGTGATGGTCAACGTCGCCATCAAGGCGCAGCGCATGGCGGCAGACGTTTTGAAAGTCATCGCCCGCAAGCAGACCAAGGCGCCGCCGGCGACCGTGGGCACTGCGCCGCTCAAGGAGCAGGTGATCCACTTTGTCAACAAGAAATTGCCCGGTGGCTTGCCGAAAAGGACCGCCCGTGCCCTGCTCGATATCGAGGACAAGGACTACGTGCCCATCATCCGCGACCCCCAGGCCACCACGGCCGAGACCGAGGCGGTGTTCTATTTCCCCGGCTGCGGCTCGGAACGCCTGTTCAGCCAGGTTGGTTTGGCGACCCAGGCCATGCTGTGGCACGCCGGGGTGCAGACGGTGCTGCCGCCGGGCTATCTGTGTTGCGGCTACCCGCAGCGCGGCGCCGGCCAGTTTGACAAAGCCGAGAAAATGATCACCGACAACCGGGTGCTGTTTCACCGCGTGGCCAACACCTTGAACTATCTCGACATCAAGACCGTGGTGGTGAGTTGTGGCACCTGCTTTGACCAGTTGCAGGGCTACGAATTCGACCAGATATTCCCCGGCAGCCGCATCATCGATATTCATGAGTACCTGCTGGAGAAAGGTATCACCTTGAAAAACGCCGGCTCCTTCTTGTTTCACGACCCCTGCCACAGCCCGATGAAGCTGCAGGAGCCGATCAAAACGGTCAGGGCGCTGCTGGGCGAAAACGTGATCCAGTCCGAGCGCTGCTGCGGTGAGTCCGGCACGCTGGCCCTGAACCGTCCTGATGTCTCGACCCAGGTGCGCTTTCGCAAGGAGGAAGAAATTCGCAAGGGCGAACTCCAGTTGCGCGCGCAGGCGCAGGTCAGCGCCAAGGAAAATATCAAGATTCTCACCTCGTGCCCGGCCTGCCTGCAGGGTTTGAGCCGCTTCGGTGACGACCTGCAAAACGGTTTGCTGCAGGCCGACTACATCGTGGTCGAGATGGCAAACCAGATTCTGGGGGCGCAATGGCTGCCCGATTACGTCAAAAAAGCCAATGCGGGCGGCATCGAGCGCGTGCTGGTCTAACATGACAGACCTGACCTGTCCCCTGTGCAGCACTACCGGCGGCAAGTTGGTGTTTCAGGGCGAAAAATTCCGCGTGATCCGGGCCGAGGAGGCTGGTTTTCCGGCCTTTTATCGCCTGATCTGGAGCGAGCATGTGGCCGAGTTCTCGGACCTCAGCCTGGCCGATCGAAACGGCTGCATGGCCGCCGTGGCGGCGGTGGAGCAGGCCTTGCGCGCCCAGCTGCAGCCGACCAAGATCAACCTGGCGGCGCTGGGCAATGTGGTGCCGCACCTGCACTGGCACGTGATTGCCCGTTTTGACTGGGACTCTCATTTTCCGGCGCCGGTGTGGTGTTCGCCCCAGCGCTCACCGGATGCCACCGCCCTGGCGGCGGTTCAGGCCCGCCTGGCGGGCGTGGACCGTGCGATCGAGCATGAACTTGGCGCGCTGGCTTCGCGCTTGTGATACTTTTGATTCTTCAACACGTGGTTTAAAAAAGGTGGTCAATATGGCAGCTTCGCAATCAGGCGCTCCGACGCCGCAGGCAATTACGGTGCACAACCAGTCCCGGGTGCTGCAGGTCAGTTTTTCGGACGGGTCGGAGTTTCGGATTCCGTTTGAACTGATGCGCGTCTACTCGCCCTCGGCCGAGGTGCAGGGGCATGGGCCGGGTCAGGAGGTATTGCAGAGTGGCAAGCGCGAGGTCGGGCTGGCCGCCCTGGAGCCGGTCGGCAATTATGGGGTGCAGCCCTCGTTTTCGGATGGGCATGACACCGGCATTTTTACCTGGGATTACCTCTATTTTCTGGGCTCCCAACAGGAAAAACTGTGGGCCGACTACAGCGCCCGTCTGGAGGCCGCCGGGGTTACCCGTGACACGCCGATGCCCGAAAAATCCGGCCAGGGTTGTGCCAGCCATTGAGCCGGCAGTCGCTCTTCAACTAATCGCTGCCAGTGCAACTGGCATGGTGGCCGCTGCCACGGTTTCAACATAATCACGACAAACGCCCCCGGATGGGTGGTCTGGTCATTCCCACGCTGGTATTTCGCGTCTAGCATTGCAACTATGTCAACAACACATTTTGGTTTTCAATCGGTGGACGAAGCCGAAAAAGCAAAGCACGTACGGGGCGTGTTTGATTCGGTGGCGCCCAAGTACGACCTGATGAACGACTTGATGTCGATGGGACTGCACCGGGCCTGGAAAGCGTTCACGGTGCTGGTGGCCGATATTCATGAGGGCGATAGGGTGCTCGACATTGCCGGCGGCACCGGCGACCTGGCGCTGGCGTTTTCCAAAAAAGTGGGGAAAAGCGGCCAGGTGGTGCACACCGATATCAACGAAGCCATGCTGCGCACCGGGCGCAACCGTTTGCTTGATGCCGGTGTGGCGCTGCCCACGCTGGTGTGCGATGCCGAGAAATTGCCTTTTCCAAGCAACTATTTCGATCGGGTCAGCGTCGCCTTTGGCCTGCGCAACATGACGCACAAGGACGTCGCGCTGGCCGAGATGAACCGGGTCCTCAAGCCCGGCGGAAAGCTGCTGGTGCTGGAATTTTCCAAGGTGGCGCCGCCGCTGGAAAAGGCCTATGACTGGTATTCGTTCAAGGTCTTGCCCAAACTGGGCAAGCTGGTGGCCGGCGACGATGCCAGCTACCGTTACCTGGCCGAGTCGATTCGCATGCATCCGGGCCAGGAAGAGCTCAAAGCCCTGATGAAAAATAATGGCTTTGGCCATGTGGATTACCACAACCTGACCGGCGGGCTGGTAGCCTTGCATGTCGGTATCAAATGCTGATGCCGGGAATTTTGAAAATATCACCTGTTTATTGAACGATTCATTGGAGACTTTATGAAATTGTGGACTTTGCTCTTGACGGTCTTTATGGCCTTGGCGAGCGTCAATGCCGAAGCTGCCAAGCGGTTTGGGGGCGGCAAGTCCGTCGGCCAGCAGTCCAGCAATGTGACCCAGCGCCAGGCGACGCCACCGGCCAAGGCGCCTGCGCCCGCCGTCGCACCGGGCGCCGTGGCGCCCAAGAAGCCTTGGGGCGCCATGCTGGGCGGCCTGGCTGCGGGCCTGGGTCTGGCCTGGCTGGCCAGCTCGCTGGGCTTGGGTGAAGAATTCGGTCAGATCTTGATGTTTGGCCTGCTGGCGCTGGGCATCATGATGGCGGTGGGTTGGTTCATGCGCTCGCGCCGGGCCGCGCAATCACAGCAGTCTGGTGGTGCGCCGTTTGCCTTTCAGGGTGCAGCCCCAGGCAGCACGGTCCAGTCACCCAGCAGCTACCGGCCCGAGAACGTGGGTAACGACGCTTCAGCGCGCCCCTGGGAGCGCAACACGGCGTTTGAGGCCCTGAAGGCGGCACCTTCAGCAGCGGGCTCGATGATTGGGTCCGGTTTGGCAGGCTCCCAAAGCTGGGGTATTCCGGCCGGCTTTGACAGCGACGGTTTCCTCAAGGCCGCAAAAGCCAATTTTGTCTCGTTGCAGGCGGCATGGGATAAGTCCGATATCAACGCCTTGCGCGTCATGATGACGGACACCATGCTCAAGGAAATCCAGGCCCAGCTCCTCGAGCGTGAAGCCCACACCGGAGGACCGGTCAATCTGACCGAGGTCGTCATGATCGAAGCCCAACTGCTTGGCATCGAAGATACGGGTGGCGATTACATGGCCAGTGTCGAGTTTTCCGGCGTGATTCGTGAAGAACCGTCGGCCGGCCCGAGCCCGTTCCGCGAAGTCTGGAACATGACCAAGACCAAAAGCGGCAACAACGGCTGGCTGGTGGCCGGCGTGCAGGCCCTGCAGTAGGTGGTTTGCCAGCGTCCCCCGAACCTGCGGGGGAAATTCTGAGAATGAAACAGGGAATAATAGGGGGCTATGGCAACACAGTCCCCTTTTTCTACGCTGGAAGGTTTTCTCAAGAACCTCCCACCCCCCAATTGGCAGCCTCCGGTGTGGGCGCTGGATGAGGCGCAGCGTCGCATCGTGCTGCTGTTGAACCATATCCTGCTGCAGGAAAAAGAAGCCAGCCGCCGCCTGGCCAGACAAAACGGGCGCATCGCCCTGATTCAATGGCGCTCATTGAGTTTGAAGCTGATGGCAACGCCAGCCGGCCTGCTCGATCGGGCCCCGAACGAGGCCCAGCCTGACTTGACACTGGCGCTCACCGAAGCGTCCCCGCTGGCACTGGCGCAGGGGGCGCTGCGTGGCGACAAGCCTGCGGTGCGCATTGTGGGCGACGTGCAACTGGCAGCCGAGGTGAACTGGCTGGTTGATCACGTACGCTGGGAACTGGAAGAAGATCTGGCCCGTGTCCTGGGCGATGCGCCAGCCCATGCCCTGGGCCAGGCCGCACGGGCCATGACGCAGGTCTTGCGTCAGTTTCTCGGCAACAAGGCGGCCGCTGCCACGCACAAGGCGCCGACATGACGCGCCTGTTTCGGGGTGTCTTCATTTTCTGGGTGCTATTTCGCTTCGGTCTGGATGAATTGTTCCTGACCAGCTTTGAGAAACCGGGGTTGCGCGTCCTGGCCCGCATCGTGTCGATCGGGCGCAAGCTGGACGCGCCGCGCGGTCAGCGTATTCGGCAGGCACTGGAGCGCTTGGGGCCGATTTTCGTCAAATTCGGGCAGGTGCTGTCAACCCGGCGTGACTTGCTGCCCCTGGATATTGCCGACGAATTGGCGCATCTGCAGGACCGGGTGCCGCCATTTGGCAGCGACGTCGCGATTGCCACCATAGAGCGCGCGTTCCAGAAAAAACTCAATGACATTTTTGTCTCGTTTGAGCGCGAACCGGTGGCCAGCGCCTCGATTGCGCAGGTGCATTTTGCCGTGTTGAAAGACCGCCATGGCCAATTGCGCGAGGTGGCGGTCAAGGTGTTGCGCCCCGGCATGCTGGCGGCGATCGAGAAGGACCTGAGCCTGATGCGCATGATGGCGGGATGGGTCGAGGGTCTCTCCAGCAGCGGCAGGCGGCTCAAGCCGCGCGAAGTGGTGGCGGAATTTGACAAGTACCTGCACGACGAACTCGATCTGGTGCGGGAGGCGTCCAGCGCCGCGCAACTGCGCCGCAACATGGCCGGACTCGATCTGGTGCTGATTCCCGAGATGTTCTGGGACTACTGCATGACCGAGGTGATCGTGATGGAGCGCATGCACGGCGTGCCGATCAGCCAAGTCGAGCGCCTGCGCGCCGCCGGCGTGGACATTCCCAAGCTGGCGCGCGACGGCGTCACCATTTTCTTCACCCAGGTGTTCCAGGATGGTTTTTTTCACGCCGACATGCACCCTGGCAACATCCAGGTCAGCATCGCGCCGGCTACCTTTGGTCGTTATATCTCGCTCGATTTCGGCATTGTGGGCACCCTGTCCGGCTCGGACAAGGAGTATCCA